>JANYCV010000537.1 GCA_025360145.1 Acidobacteriaceae bacterium | reverse complement strand
GGTTGGGAGAAGTATCGCGATGCGGAGAACCGGCGAATGTTCGCGATGCCGGATACGACGCTTGGGAACCTGGCGAAAGAGATTCAGAAAAGGCTGAAGATCCGCACTAAGCGAGTGATGGGCGATCCGCAATTGAAGGTGAGCCGCGTGGGGATGAGCCCGGGATTTGGAGACGCGAGGGGTGTGATGCGCACGATTGAGCATCCGGATCTGGATGTGTTGATCATCGGCGAATCCCGCGAATGGGAAGGCGTGGAGTACATGCGCGACGCGCTAACGGTGGGCCAGAAGAAGGGACTTCTCATCCTTGGCCACGTGCCTTCGGAAGAAAGCGGCATGAAGGAGTGCGCGCGATGGTTGAAGACGTTCGTGCCGGAAGTGCCAATCGAGTTCATTCCGACGGGCGAGCCGTTCTGGACGCCTACTGCTTAGCCAGCGTGTAGAACTGATAGTTGTAGGTCCATTTGTGCGTATTGCCGGGCTCTACAGAGAATTCGATATATGGCTCAAGCGAAAATACCGTGTGGATGGACCAGAAGACCATCTTCGAAAGAGGCTGGTCGCCGGTGATGTGAACGCCGGCTCCGGCGCTGCGATTTTCCATGCGGAAGTCGTAATCGGAGGCCGTCTTGCCGAACCCTTCGAATTCTTTGTAGGCGCGGTCACCCTTAACCAGTTGCTTCACGTACCCGATTTCACGAGTGCGTACTTCAGTCAATCCGTCTTGCGCGGGCTTCAACTCTCGCAGGTCAAACGGGAATTTCAGAATCGATTCGGGGCCTGTAGGCTTGCCGTCAATCACGAAGAAATTGTGGTTGTACTGCGCCGTGCGAATCTCTTTCTTTCCGGTGTTCTTGAGGGCGTGTTCAATCACCATCTCCGGTTTGTTCTTCACCAGGCGGATGGTCTTTGTGTATTCGTAGGCGTAGCCATTCTTATCGTTGAGCTCATGAACGAATGCGATCCAATCCTTACCGGTGCGAACCTTGCGCTTGCCGGGGTCGACAATCTCATACGTCTTGAAGCCTTCGTACTTAGGCTCCTGCGGCTTTTTTACCACGCCCACGCCGATGCGGATGAACGTGCCGCCGGGTGCAGCTTCGGCGTATCCCAGGCCGGCATTATCGGTTTTGAATTCTTCGACGGGGCCCATGATCGCGTCGTGCAGCTTCGGATCGTAGCGTTCGAACCACTGCCCAAAAAATTCATGATCCAACGTGCGCAGGCTATAGATCACGCCGGACCAATCAAACCGGGTTCCCTGGTAGTATCCGTGTTCAGAATCCGGCAGGTAGAACTTCGCCGTCACCACTCCGTTTGAAATCTCCGCCTTTGGAAATTCCGCTCCGGCAACGAGCAACGCGCTGAAATAAAGTCCGAATAGAAATCGCTTGACCATGAAAGCCTCCGAGACGATCACGATATCACGCCGCAGAACCTCTGCCGAACCATGTGCGCCAGACAGTGTCTACCAGGGCGTGCAGCATCGCCGGCGCCATCAACGTGCCGGTGGCCGCGAACACGCTGCCGTAAAACCATCCGGCGATGGAAGCAACAATCGCATATCGCCAGTTTGGTGCGGGCGCGAGCAAAATATGGCTGATGCCAAAGGCGACAGAAGCGAACGCCTGCGCGCGTCTTCGTGATCCCAGGGTTCGCGCGAAAAGGTTTTGGAGAATTCCGCGGAAAAAGAATTCCTCAAGCAATGCGATGAAAAGAAATATGGTGATGTAATCGACGCAGAATTTCCAGAAGCCTTGCCACCGAGGGTTCCAAACGGACAGGTGCAGCATCAGGCTGAGGGGAAGAGCGATAATCGCGAACAGGGCAAAATCTTTGATAGTTTCCCGCAGGCCGATGAGCGAAATGGAAAACCGGTAGCCCGTGCCAGGCGTGCGCCGCAGAACCACCCAGCACCAAACGGCCACGCCCAGAGTGAACAGGCGCGCCATGAAATCCAGATTGACCGGCTTGGTCCAGATTCCTGTCTCTTGCCGCAGAATCACCGGCATCATCAACCAGAGCCACGCTACCGCGTCCTGCCAAGTGAAACGATCGGGTTCTTTCACCGGGAAAAAGACGAAGACAGCAAGCGGTACGGAAGCCAGCAAAACAAGCTTTCCAAACGCCAGCCAGTGAAAGTCGTTGTTCGTCGCCGCGTAGATTAAATAGGGGAAAAACAGTAGTCCAATTCCCGTCGCTCTCGCCCTGCGAATCTCAAAGAATCCGGGGACCAGCAGCAAAAGGAATAGACCGAGGAAGCAAGTGTAGATCCCAATCGCCGCCGCAACGGGTATGGAGTACCGGCGCACGTAACCAAGTGCAACCGCGGCGAAAAACAGTGCAAACGCACTGGATGCCGCCGCGAACGCTTTCGTGGAACGGTTAAACCATGTACATGCCACCGTTAATCTCGATGGTTTGTCCGAGTATGTAGCGGCTTGCTTCCGAACAGAGGAACAGAATCGTATCCGCGATCTCTTCGTTGGTGCCCAGCCGCCCGGCAGGCGTCGCCGCAAGCATTCCGTCCAGCATCTGGCGAGTGGAATATTTTTCGTGAAAGTAGTTGTCCACAGTGCCGGGGCTGACGGCATTCACGCGAATCCCATGCGGCGCCAGTTCCTTCGCCATGCCTTTCGTGATACAAGCAATTGCGGCCTTCGAAGCAGCATACATGGTGGCGCCAGGTCCGCCGCCGTTTCTTGCGGCAATGGAACTAAGGTTGATAATGATCCCGCTCTTCTGCTCGATCATGTGCGGCACCACCGCCTGCGATATAAACCAGGCGCTCTTGACGTTCAGGTCCATCACCCGGTCGTAGGTATCGACAGACATCTCCACCAGTTTCTCCCGGCTCACCAGGTGCCCGGCGTTGTTGATTAAAATGTCGACGCTTGGGGCCGTGGCTTTCAATTCGCCAATGAAATCACGAATTCCGCCGGGAGTGGAAAGATCGCCGCCGATGATCTCCGACTTCGCCCCGGCGGCCTGCACCGCAGCCTGCGTTTCTTCAGCGCCCTGTTTATAGCCGTTGTAATGAAGGACCACCCGGCTCACGCCATTCTTCGCCAGTGTGATCGCGGTGGCTGCGCCGATGCCTCTGGAAGCGCCGGTAACCAACGCTGTCTTGCCTGCAAACTCTGCCGTCATTTGTTCTCCTGATTGGTAGAAATAGCCAGTGGGCGAATGGGGGCCCCCGTTCCACCGCGAATTTTCAGCGGCGCGGCCATGAATACAAAAGTATAAACCCGATCGCGTGAGATCTCTTCCAGATTGAGCACTTCAATGATATGAATGCCGGATTCCACCAGCAGATGTACATGGACGGGCATAGCGGGGTTCGGCGAAAGCTCCAGTGCCACAGTATCCGATCCGGCGGCGAACACACCGCGCGAACTGAGCCAGCGCGCACCTTCGATTGCGATCCCAGGGCAATGTGTCTCTGAAATGTAACGAGCAGCGTCTTCGTAGAAGCGCGCCCATCCGGTAC
>JANYCV010000518.1 GCA_025360145.1 Acidobacteriaceae bacterium | reverse complement strand
AGACAGAAGCAACTTCCATGCCAAGGCGGACGCCTGGTCGCCGTAATGTGGCCGCAGGATTCCCCTCAGCGCTGGCAGATCGCCCTGAGACAACGTCAGCCCCGACACCAGATAGTTCACATGGTAGTCATGCAACACCATGATTCCAGGGCAGGACTGCATGTGTGGAATCATGTAGGAATGCTGGTCGAAACTGTTTGCGATCTGGTAAATCGCCATATCGTACCGGGAGGCGTTTGCGCGAAACTCCACGTCCCGCAGAACTCGAAATCGGCTGGTTATTGCAGTGTTGCTCAGCTCGTACGGCCCCGCAACAAGGTCCACGTCCGCCTTCTCCGCGAGGTAGGGCAATAGTTCCTCGCTATAGTCGGACACGCCTGTCCGTTGCGGGTTGTACGGAGAAAAGAACGCTAGGCGGAGACGCTGCATTGTAAGTTACGCAACCAGGTGGGAGCGCACGCTTTCGTGGACACTCGCCTCCACTTCTTCGACCGTTGGCACTGCCACGCCGAAATGCCGCACCAGGCTTTCGCAATTCAGCACGATCTCCATGGCCTCGCTCGCCGGGACAGGGTTCTCCCAGTTGCATTCCAGCCGATAGCCTTCCCGGGCCAGAGCGCGCTGTACCATCGCTGTAATCTCTCGATTATTGAGGCCCCGACCGGTACCCACGTTGAAGATCGAGCAACTTCCCGGCTTCCATCGGCGGTCTAATGCCGCTTCAAAAATCGTGGCGATGAACTCGACGGGCGTGTAATCCCGCAGCAACCGTCCGTGCCCCCGCAGTTCCGCGCGGACCTGGGCTTCCGGATAGCGCTGCGCGTGCCGCACAAGATAGGGAATCAACCCTCGGCATCCGGCGCCAACCACGTTGCCCAACCGCAACACTACCGCCGCCGAACCCGAATCTTTCGTCCAATCCCGCAGCAGCAGCTCACCCATCGATTTCGACGCGCCATAGAGGCTGAGCGGCTTGACGGCGCTTAGCCTGGGTAAAGCGCGCTTTTCCGAGGCCGTGCCATACACCGAACAGGTGGAAGGAAATACGAATAACTCCGGCTGGAATGCCGTTAAGACATTCCAGGTGCCCACTAAGTTCGTTGAGAACGTTGCCGGAATTTGGCTCCACGGCGCCAGCACCTCCGCTTCAGCCGCCAGGTGGATCATCGGCCGCGCCGCACACTCGGCGCCGATCCGACGGAGTTGATCGAATTGTTCAATATCCGCCTGCACCGGACGGTAGGGTACCGCAGCTGGTGGAGCCAAACGATCGAGGCCGATTATCCGGCGATGGCCGCGGGCAAGTTTCGCGCAGAGGTGCTTACCGATGAAACCCTCTGAACCAGTCACGCATACGGGCAAGTTACTATCCGGCATAAATCCTCTCCAGCACTGGGCCAATCGCCCCCAGCGAGAATTCTTCAGCATGCCGGCGGCATTGCTCACGGACGCCCGACCGGCGCGAAAGTGCCAGGCCCGCGATAAGCGCGTCGGCCAGACCTTCAACGTTATTGGTTTCTTCGCCGTTGGATTGAGGATCGAATAATATACCTACGCCCGGCTTGAGAAACTCAGGCAGCCCGGCGTGGTTTGTTGCCACTACCGGCGTTCCCGACGCCATCGCTTCAAACATCACCGTGCCGGAAGCTTCCCACATGGAGGGCAATACCAGCAGGCTGGCTTGTTGATAGAGCCGGGGCAGATCGGCCGGCTGTCCCAACCCTAATATTTCAACGCTCCCGCGCACGCCTTCCGGCAACGCCGACAGCAGCGGCTCGGCGGTTTCGCCCGACAAACGTCCGGAAAGCCGCAGTACGGCGTCCGGTTCTCGCTCCTTGAACAATTCGAACGCCTTCAATAAAACCCGCAGGCCCTTTCGCGGCAATTCGAAATCCCCCACCGCCAACAGGCTCACCTGTTCATGCCCCGAAGCCTCCGCAAACGGCCATTTTTCGATGTCAATTGGGGGCGCCACCACTTTCGCCTCACGTCCAAAATACTGCTTGCCGAGACCCGCGACAAAGGCGCTGCAAACGACAAACTCGTTCGCCTCTTCAATCGCGCGGCGCAGCAGCCAAGCCTCGGGCGGAAAACGCCGGCACGAAAGCCCCGGGATTGCAATACCGTTGAGCTGCAGGATGGTCCGCCAACCCTTCTTTTTCCTCGCGCGTGACGCAGCCAGCGAATCCGTGTAAAAAAAGCTGTGTACCACGTCCGCCGCAACCGTTTTAAGATCCAGAAACGTGGATAAGCCGAACATGTGCTCGGGTTCCACGTGCATGCGCTTCAGCATTGGGGTCCAGAGCGGTCTCCGAAGCAGCTGCTTCACCGGACCATTTTCAGGGGCTTCCGCGCCGGCCGGAAGGGTAGAGAGAAGCGTAACTTCGTGGCCGCGACCCGCCAGATAGCGCCCTACATTGTCAACGTTTCGCTCAGTTCCGCGACGCACGTAGGGCCAACAATGCGGATGTGTGAGCAGTATCTTCATCGGCGCAACACCACCTCGCCCGTCTTCAAGCGGTTCACCAACTGGCGAATAGTCTCCTCATACCGCGGTCCAAGTACCTGCCAGGACAGGCGCATGGCATGGGCTCTGCAGCGTTGCCGGGTTTCCGGACGCTGCGCCAGTTCGATGCACTCGTCCAGTGCCTGGGCCAAGC
>JANYCV010000485.1 GCA_025360145.1 Acidobacteriaceae bacterium | reverse complement strand
GCAGGATGCCCTCGCGGTCCAGAACTTGCGAAAGCGGCGTCTCTTCCTGTTGAATCGTGCGTTCCACAATGTGGCTCAAGTCGGCCCGCGATGGGTAGGTCACCAGAATCTTCATCAGGAACCGGTCGAGCTGCGCTTCGGGCAGTGGATAAGTGCCTTCCATCTCGATAGGGTTTTGGGTGGCCATTACCAGGAAGGGCGCTTCCAGTTCGTGAGTGGTAGTGCCGCTGGTGACCGTGCGTTCCTGCATGGCTTCCAGCAGCGCCGATTGCGTCTTCGGAGTGGCGCGGTTGATTTCATCGGCCAGCACCAGATTCGAGAAGATTGGGCCCGGTTGAAAGCGGAGACTCTTGCTGCCGCGGTCGTCAGTCTCAATCATCATGCTGCCAACGATGTCAGCGGGCATCAGGTCGGGCGTGAACTGAATCCGGGAGTAGCGCAAATGCAACACCCGTCCCAAGGTCCGGAGCAGCGTCGTTTTTCCCAGGCCGGGCACTCCTTCGAGTAGCACGTGCCCTCCGGCCACCAGACAGATGAGCACGCCGTCTACTACTTCGCGCTGACCTACGATGATTTTTCCTACTTCATTACGAACCTGATCGAGCCGGGAAACGGCGAGCTGAAGATCTGTGTCTGTGGGCACAAGCCTATTCTAGAGCACTTGGAGGAAAATCTCTTAGGAAGAACTACCGACGGCGATTCGCTCGCCCATAGTGTTGGCCAGATGGCCGACAATCGAGGCCATCTCCAGCAGTGCGCCACGTGCGCGCTGACTGGAAAAACGGCGCGTGAGCCCATACCAGAGACTCAGTAAGCGGAAATCGATCATCAGTATCCGATTCTCCAGCGAATGGCCGGAAGCGGTATCACTCGAGACGTGCTGTAGCAGATAGGTGAGTAGCCGATAATCACGATCAAGCGACCGGTGAATTTTTTCGAGAGGAGCAGTGTAGGACTCGTCCATCAAGGTGTCGCGCGTCTCACGGAACGTCAAATGGTTCGCGGAAGCAATTTGAGCCGTATAGTCGCGGGACGTTTTCGCGCTCAGGATCAAGACGCAAGTGTACCTGAACCAGTAAAGGAACAGTGTCAGAGATACTCCGATGATGAGAAAACTTACTAGCAAAGGTTGTCCAGTCTTACGTCTACAATCATGGTACTTGTAGTCTACGCCTTATTCAAGGGAAAACATCACGTAGACCACTGCCCTCATACATATTAGTATCTATCGTTACACTTTCTGATTCAATCGGTCTTTCACCTTAGTTTTTAAAAAACCATGTGGCTGGGAACAGAACCCCTCTTAGCACAGTAATTAGAGTACAGAGTTCCATAACTTTCAACAACATAGTCAGATTTCGAAAACCCTAGTGCGTTCGCTGTCCGATCGATCCAATCTGCTGCACCCTCTAGTTCCAGGAAGATGCCTATCGGTGTCTCATCTAAAGTAATGGTACCAAGCTGATTCGTACTAGTGAACTCGGTTCGGTATTTTTCGTACCGAAATACACTTTGGTATCCGAGTTGAAAGAGAATGCTCTGGGCGGCCTCGTAGTCGGAGACCGCAACTTCGTACTCCGGACGAGACTTGTGCTTGCCTTCCGACACCTGGCCTTTTACAGTCATCGTGAACTTGGCTCCGGCCTTGCGTAACCGAAGTAACATACCGCGCTGGCGAAGGGAGGTGTCCGGTGTGTCAAGAATGGAGTTCACCTCAAACGTCCTCGGGACCGAAACATCATAGCCCGCACCGAAGATCAGCGACCGGGCTGCTTCCACGCCGGGAACGCGGAGCTTGATTTCGATTTCCTGATTTGAGTCTGTGCGAGACATGAGGTGGAGAATCGGTTACTATTATAGCAGTGTGCGCTCGTAGCTCAGCTGGATAGAGCGACTGGCTTCGAACCAGTAGGCCGGGGGTTCGAGTCCCTCCGGGCGCACCAAACTTCAATCCTTCCTAAGACTTGGCATGTCGATCTCCGCGAACTTCGAGTCTTCAATGGATCTAAGGCGGGTCGAGTTACCCTAAGTGTACTACGGTACAAACTATGAATAAATAGGTACTAAGTACCATTGATGAAAATTCGATTTTGAGTTAACTTAATCTTGACGACACACAGTGTCGAAGGAGATGTCAAATGAAAAAGATTACCAACCTTGTATGGAACCTCAGAATGTGGAAAGAAACGCGCGCTCAGGATCTTATCGAGTACGCACTGATGGCGGGATTTGTGGCTGTCGCCGCCGGGGCGATCATGCCTGGCGTGGCAACGCAGATCACCACCATTTTCTCAAAGGTCAGCAGCTCGCTTACCCTCGCTGCTTCCTAAAACCAATCTTCAATCTCTTGACGGCCGGATACAAGATTCGGCCGTCCCTTCCTCGCATCCTACGCAATTAGCCTCTTCCCCACTGCAAATGTCATTCAAGTTCTTACGTTTTCCACTTCCATCCGCACTTGCTCTTCGCGCGATAGTTTGGAGACAACAGTTAACGGCGTACTGCTGTTTTGCGTTTGTACTAACTTGAGCGTCCGGGCCAGATACCGCCCGCTGCGTTCCGGAAACACAGTCCAATACCGCGGGGTGAGGCTCGGAACCTTGAGTGGCTCGCGCGTCATCATCTCGGGCGAGCAGAGTAGCTTGGGATTGGCTTTCTATAGCAGTGACACGATGCGCGGCAAATCCGGAAATGCTGTGCCCAGAGGCACCTCCGGCATCTCAAAGCCGTCTTCGTAGGGACGAAGGCGGATGTCTTTGATGTGCGCGGCCTTTACATAAGAAGCCAGCGCCTCGATCACATCCATCGGATCGTCAAAAAGCGAAATGTTATTGCGAAATCCAGGCACACGCCCAAGTATTGGCTCGAATAGGTCTTCAACACGCGCTGCATGTCGTCCAGCGTTCAATCCTTGTGGTTCTCCATCGCCAGCGTTATCTTGTGTTTTTCCGACACTGGAACCACTTGTTTCAGGGCTTCGAGGCTTTGATTTACCCGCTTCTTCCAATCGGCCAGAGATTGAAACGTCTCATAGCGGCGGCCGCTGAGAAGAGCGCAACGGAAGGCTGTAGCGCCTGCCTCCTTCGCACCCATCAACGTCTTTTCGAGCGGCGCAATGTCGCCGTTTCGCGGCACGCCCGCCATATTTTCCAACCACATACCGAGTTGTTCAACGTGGTTTCGGAGCTTGGTCAGGTCGCCATTCAACTGGGCCTGGATTCCGCCCGCTCCGAAGCTGGGGCACTTTTCCAGAAGCTGAGTATGTGCTTCACTCAGGTAATTGCTATGGCAGCAGTTCGGTGGAGCGGTCCCGCTGGACGGCGCGGAACGAAGGCGCCAATGCGCCAGCCACACGAAACGCTGCCAGATCGTACCCGCTTGAGTCAAGCACATACCCAGTTTCCAGAAATTCGCAGGTGTCGCTTCCGCGCTGGCGAATCCCCGGTGCATCCTGTTGCGGCACATCCACAAAAGAGGTTGTAACGATGTCCATCCTAATTCCCGGAACTGCGTTGTCAGCCTTCGACCGCTTCAAGAGAGCGGTCGCCGCGGTGGAATGAAGAATCGTTCTTCGGCTTATGGCAACCCTATTCATGGGCGTTAATGGAATCCCGGAAAATGATATCAGCGCCCAGCACGCAGCGCAAATCGGCTCGCGGACGAACCTGCGCGAGATTCAACACCGCTCCTGCCATAGCGGCAGCGGTCGTCAGCATCCGCTCCCATCATCGGGTGGCGGCTTCGGCGATGCGTCCCGATCTGGCGTAGAGCGTGCCCAGGTTGACTAGCGCCGCCATCCGATTTCAATTTGCACGTCGCGCCGGTTCGAAAAGCGCGCCTGCGTGCGCTGTATCCGTCTTCAAATTGGCGTGCCGAAGTAGCACTTCGGCGTCGGCGGGTTTTGCTTGAAGCAGATACCCGCGGGCCAGGGAATCGTTCAGCCCGGCGTAAGCGAGGCCAAGCGCGCGGTCGTTCGCGGTTCCGGTGAAGGATATCTGTTAACGGTGTTGACTTTCACAAAGATCAGGTTCCGGCTCCCGGCGCTCGTGGGGGAATGCCTGGATGCCGCTGATCTTGAGATTGGGCTGCGTGCGGAGCCGGAAAGCGACGCCGGTTCACGGTCGCCAGCGTATCACGGGTGCTTCACCATTCTGAGGATTTCCGGCGGAAACCGCTGGCTGACGATTGACCGCTTTGTATTATATAATTTGATCATACAGGGGTGCTTGGCCGGGCTGTCTTCATCTGGCCGACACAAAAACAGTCTCTGCTTGGAGGTAGTCTCGTCATGCGCCGTTTGTTGCTTCTCACCACCCTCAGTGTGTTTTCCGCCTTTGGCCAAGCCGGTTCCGGCGAAATCGGAGGTGCCGTCACCGATTCCACTGACGCCGCGATATCGGGCGCCACGATCACCATCGCCAATACCGGCACTGGATTTCAACGCGCTTTGAAGTCGAACGCCGAAGGTCTTTACGCCGCCCCTGCCTTGTTGCCCGGCATCTATTCCGTGAAGGTGGAGGCCGCCGGCTTCGGGGCCCAGATGCGTAGCACGGTCGAGCTCCAGACGGGCCAAGCTTTGGCTATCAACTTTGCCCTCCAGGTCGGCAATGTCGCCGAAGTGATTGATGTCACCACCAGCGCACCCGTGCTGGACACGGAAACCACATCAGTGGGCACGGTAATCGAGAACAGGCGCATCATCGAACTGCCGTTGAACGGTCGCAACTATCTGCAGCTCGCCTCCCTGATTCCCGGCGCCACCACCAACGGGCCCGCTTCCTCCCAGGGCCAACAGCGTATGGGTGGCGCGCGAAACAGCTTTGCCCTGAACGTCGCCGGGCAGCGTGTCCATTTCAATCACTACGCGCTCGATGGCATGGAAAATACCGACCCGAACTTCAACACGTACCTCTTCCTGCCCTCGATTGACGCCCTGCAAGAGTTCAAGGTGGAATCGGGTGTGTTCGGCGCGGAGTATGGCCGCGGCATCGCCCAGGTGAACGTGTCCACCAAGTCCGGGACGAACCAGTTTCACGGCGTTGCCTTTGAGTTTCTGCGCAATTCCTATTTCGATGCCCGGAACTTTTTCGCCCGCGTCAACCCGCCCTTCAAACGCAATCAATTCGGCGGTACCTTTTCCGGTCCGGTGATCATTCCGAAAGTTTTCAACGGCAAGGACAAGTTGTTCTTCATGTTCAACTATGAAGGGCTGCGCGAGCGCCGCTCCCTCACTCAGACTGGCACCTTGCCCGATGCCCGCTATCGCTCCGGCAACTTCGGCTTCCTGAATCGTGCGGCGGGAATTCGCGACCCCCTCAATTCCGGACAGGTCTTCCCCAACGCGACTATTCCGGAGAGCCGTATCCACCCCACCTCGCGCAAAGTGCTGAACGATTTCTTCCCGCTGCCCAACCAGGCTGGCGGCGGCGCGCTGGGCATCGCCAATAACTATCTCAACGACGAAGGCCGCCGCACCGACGGCAATCAGTTTACCAGCCGCGCCGATTGGACCGGTACCCAGAACCAAACCTATTTCTTCCGGTTCAGCCAAACCCAGGAACCGCAGTATATTCCCTCGAGCATTGCCAAACAGGGGAACGACGTCCAGATTCTGGGCCAGCAGGGCGTGCTCGGACACACCATGGTGATTGGCTCAAACAAGGTGAATGAGTTTAAGTTTGGCATGAACTACTTCAACTCGCGCAACATTCAGCAACGGGCTTTTACACGCAATGTCGTCGGGGAACTCGGGCTCCAGGGCGTGTCGCAGGATCCGCTTTTCTGGGGCATCCCGGTGTTTCAAATTTCCGGGTTTGCCAATGTCGGCGAGTGCAACGACTGCCCGTTTGTGAATTGGAACACCACCTTCCAGTGGACTGATAACTTTTCCTGGACCAAGGGCAAGCACAACTATAAGATCGGTGGCGAATACCGCCGTCTCCGCTACAACCAGATTGGCGCTGTTGTCCCCCGAGGGAGGTTCAGTTGGAACGGACAATACACCGGAGAACCGATGGCTGACATGTTACTGGGAGTGATGTCCGCCACCGAAGGTCAGGTAGGCGCGCCCATCGCCAACTTCCGCAATAACTATATGGCCCTCTACTTGCAAGACACCTGGAAGATGACGCCGAAGCTCACCATCAATTGGGGTCTGCGCTGGGAGTATGAATCGCCTTATTACGATAAGCACGATGCCATCGTGAACGTCGACTTCCGTTGGGATAACTCCGTTGAACCCACGTTCGTGCGCGCTGGCACCGGCAACTTGAATGAGGGCAACCCTGCCTTCCCCGCGCCGGCCACCTGGAAACTGGTGCGTGACGGCCGTTTCGGCCGCGGAGCCGGCAAGCCGGACCGCAATGACTTGGGACCGCGCCTTGGAGTGGCGTATCAGTTGAACTCGAAAACCGTCTTGCGCGGCGGCGGCGGCATTTACTACGTTCGCGACATCGGCAACGCCGTGTTCGACATCGTCCGCAACATCCCTTTCACCATTCGTCAGGCCGAAACCGCCAACACCGTCACCCCGAACCTGACGTGGAACCGGCTGTTCACCCAATCGGGCGCGCCCAGCTTCCTGCTGATCAATCAGTATGGCGAACGCACCTCTTACGTCGCCCAATGGCAGGCGGCCATCCAGCGCCAGTTAACCAAGGACATGTCGCTGGAGGTCACCTACATGGGTTCGGCCGGCATCAAGCTCCGCCGGCTCTCCAACTACAACCTGCCGCAACCGCGCGCCGGTAACCCGAACGACAACCGCCCCTTCCCCAAATTCAACGGCGCTTTCCAAAACATGTATGCGGCTTCGCATTCCAATTACCATGCCTTGCAGGCCCGGCTGCAGCAACGCTTCTCGCATGGCTTCACCGTGCTGGCCTCGTATGCCTACTCCAAGTCCATCGACAATGGTTCCGGCGTCCGCACCACGGATGGCGACCCGCTCACCCCGATGGATCCGGATCGTTCCTTGTGGCGCGACCGCGGGCTTTCGGCGTTCGATTTCCGTCACCGCCTCACCAGTTCGTTTCTCTATGAACTGCCGTTTGGCCGGGGGCGCATGTATGGCATCACGAACTCCGCGGCCAACGCCGTGCTTGGCGGCTGGCAGGTGGGTGGCATTCTCACCTTCCAAAGCGGCTTCCCCTTCAGCGCCTTCTGCGGACCCGGCAACATCCAGAACGGCGCCGGCGGATGGTGCGCTCCCGACGCCATCTCCGGCCAGAATGGCAACAGTGGGCCGAAGACCGTGGAACAGTACTTCAACACCGCAGCCTTCGTGGACCGCTTGGGCCAGAACCCCGCAGCCATCACCGATTTCCGCTTCGGTACCGGCGGACGCAACACCCTCATCGGACCTGGCATCGCGAGCCTCGATGCCTCCATCAACAAGGCCTTCTCCTGGAACGAAGGCCGGCACAAGGTAGACCTCCGCGGCGAGTTCTTCAACCTGCCGAACCACGCCAATTTCAGCCAACCCGGATCCACCCTGCGTACGGCGAACTACGGCGTAATCAGCGGTACCCGCATCGACTCGCGCCAAATCCAGGTCGCGTTGCGCTACAGCTTCTAGCACTTTGAGCGAAGGAATGCCTTCCGCGCACTCTGAGCAGAACCGCGCGGAAGGCTAGCTTCGGTCCGATGATGAGGCGGCGGTTGCCGATGCCAATCTCGGCGCTGTTGGAAGCAATGCCGGCCAACCTTGGGAAGCCGCAAGCGGGAAGTCTCTGGATGCCAGGCCATCCAGCCGCATCGCAGGCCGGCGTGTTCGCAAGTATGGTATCCGGTTGTAATCGTGCTGAAAACCTGCGCCGGCGTGAAACAGAAGTATCGGCGTGATCGATTTTTAGCAGTTGACCCGCACCGAAAGCGTGCCGGGTTATCCGCCCTTCCCATTGTCTTTCGCGGTAAGCAGCGCAAGAAGTTCTCGGGCGAAATCCTTTCTCAACGATTTGCCTCCCGAAAGACGTTGCAACGAACTGTCGCGAACTCCACTGACAGAACTCCGCTAGTATTTGCTTGCAGAAGTTAGCGTATTGCGGCAGGCCACGCCCGTCAGGGAGTGGGACACGCCGACTTATGCCAGTTGGTGCTCGCCGCCCTCTTTGACTATCTCCCGGACAGAAACCGCGGCACGGTATCCGGGCATAACAATTCTAACTGGGTATGTGTTTGACTTAAGTGGGTAAGGGCGCACAGCGTTCCGTGTGGCTGGCGCATTGGCGCCTTCGTCCCGCTTCCAGCAGCGGGACGGGGGCGTCCCGCGCCGGCCAGGGGGCCCGCCCCACCTGGGTTAGCTGCTGCCTTAGTGATTATCTGAGTGAAGCACAGACCCAGTCAATTCTATTTAGCCCGGCCCGGCCCGGCAAGCATGCTATCTCTACAGACGTACTTGCGCTTTGCGTACAGCTTGCCGGCGATGCTCTGGCAGCAAGGAAGACAACGGTCGATAACGATATCGAAGTAGCCAGGAATGGCCCATTCGCCGCCTCGTTTCTTGGCGTCAATGTTATCTCAACTTCCCAGTGAGCGCGGCCGAAATCCCTCGCTACTCCACCAACCCCAAACTGATAATGTTCGACCCGGAAGCGATGGAGACGTACTGCTTTCCATCGAACACGTAGGTCATCGGAGAGGCTTTCAGCAGTTGGTTCGTCTGGAAGCTAAACAGGCGCTTGCCCTTCACAGCGTCCACCGCAGCCAGGGCTCCGCTCTCATCGCCGAAGATCACCACTCCCCCGGCCGTCGAGAGCGCTCCGCTCCACGAAGATGCCTGCCCGGGCTCTGGAACTTCCCACACGATCTTGCCGGTTTGAATATCAATGGCGCGCAGAACCTTCAGACCCGGGTCTCCCTCCACATTGCGCCCGGACCCGCCTTGGTATCCCCGTCCAGCCTGCCATTCGGTGTAGGCCTTCCGATAGACGGCGCATTTATCCAGCGCCTGAACATAGAAAAGTCCCGTGGCGGGATTGAATGCGGTGGAATGCCAATTCGCGGCGCCTTCCACGGCGGGACAAGCTACGTTGCCCTCGGTGGTAGGCTCCTGATTCGGCAATTGAACTGGGCGACCGTCAGCCCCTATGCCACTGGCCCAAGTGAGTTTTTTGGTAAACGGCTTTCCCAGCAACAACTTCCCGTCGGTACGATCTAAAACATAAAAAAATCCATTTCGATTTGCT
>JANYCV010000436.1 GCA_025360145.1 Acidobacteriaceae bacterium | reverse complement strand
CTGGCTCGTGTTGTGAATACCGGCCAATTGAATTCCTTGCGCGCAATAGCGGCGAACGATGACGTGGATGGATTGCAGGCACATTACGCCGTCTTTGAAAATGGACCGGATTCGCATCCGCTTGTTGTGTGGGAATCCACGGACGCGATGCGTATACGGACTCGTATTGAGGAAGGGCAATCGTTGCTGGTGCAGATGATGCACGACGACGGATGGCACGCTTATTCGAACGGCGCGGTTCTACGTGTGCGGCGAGGTGCGCTGGGGTTCATCCGGCTCGATCCGCCGGTGGGCGATCATGATATTCGGTTAGTGTTTGAGACGCCGCTAGAGGTCTGGATCGGGCGGTTGATTACGCTCTTATCCATGATGGCTTTGTTCGTGATGCGGCGCGCGGAGCCGGCGTGAAGAACATTCTGGCGGCGATTTGTATTTTTGTCATTAATCTGGCGCTGAACTGGCCGTTGTTTTCGTCAGGGGAATCGCCGTACCGGCAATCGATCGAGCTTGGTTACGCGGGGATTTCGCGATTCATCGCGGAGCATCCGAATCCTTGGGGATGGAATCCGTTCCCGTATTGCGGGTTGCCTACACAGTTTCTCTATTTGCCGGTGGTGCCGTATGCAGTGGCTTTGCTGACTTGGATCTCGCACGCTCCGCACGAACTGGTTTATCGAATTCTTACTTCGGCGTTGACCTGCGCGGGGCCGATTGCGGTTTTCCTTTTGGTGGTTTATTTCACTAAGAGCCGCGTTTGGGCGATGCTTGCCGCTATTTCCTACACCGTGTTCTCGCCTGCTTACGGGCTGTTTGAACAGATTCATCGGGACAGGGGAATCACTGAACTTCCATGGCGATTGCAGGTGTTGGTGAAGTATGGCGAGGGTCCGCATAACGCGGGATTGGCGCTGCTGCCGCTGGCTGTGATTGCGCTTTGGGCTGCTGGCACTGGGCGGCGTTTCTGGCAATTGGCGGCTGCGGCAGTGGTGCTTGCGCTGATCACGCTAACGAACTGGGTTGCGGCGCTGGCACTCGCGTTTGTCTTTCTTGCGTTCGTGCTTTGCGCGATTGGTTCGCCGAGCGTTGATTTGCGGCGAGTGTTGGCCGCGGCTGGGCTCGCGTACTTGCTTGCCTGTTTCTGGCTGACACCTAGCTTCATTCGCACCATCGCGTTCAACTGGCCGCAGGATGCGGTGAACTATCGTCTCGAAAACGGGTTCGTAACCATCGGCGGATTCCTGTTGTCGCTGGCTCTTGTGCGCTTCACCCTGTATTGGTTTCGGGTGGAGTTCTATAGGAGCTTCGTCACGCTCTGCGCGTTCGGCTTTGGCTGGGTGACGCTTCGGTATTACGCAGGGGGCGTGGATACGGTGCCGGAATCGCACCGGTATGCGATCGAGTTTGAACTGTTCTTGTGCCTGGCGCTCGTCGAATGGTTTCGCGTGGCGATGATTAGCGGGGACCGCGTGAAACAGTTCTGTGCCGTGGCCAGTGCATCGATCATGCTGTTGATGGGGATAGGGCCGGCACAACGATACGTGCTGCACGGTTGGGATAGGTGGAAGCCGGTGCCGCGCGAAGAGACAGTCGAACTTCGCATCGCTCGATGGATTGCGGAACAGAAGCCCGGCGGCCGTGTGTTGGCTTCGGGCGGGACTCGGCTGCGGTTAAATTCGTGGTTCGATGTGCAGCAGATCGGCGGAACGTTTGAATCGGGATTGCGAAACCGGAAGCCGTTAGAAACGTCTTTGCAAATTCGCAACGAAGAGAAGACGCCGGTTGAAACGTTGACTGCGATGGGAGTGGAATATGTGGCTATTCACGGGCCCGGGTCCACTGAGCACTACCGGGACTATCGCTTTCCGCGCAAGTTCGATGGGGTTCTGGAGAAGGTCTACTCCGATGGCGATAACTACGTCTACCGTGTGCCGTTTCATGGTCTGGGAGGGCAGATGGAAACGAAGTGGCGCGGAACGGATAATTTAGAAATTACGGGTGCGGTTGCGGCTGGCGGTTCCGTCACGGTTGCGGTGAACTACGATCCGGGATGGCGGGCGATGCAAGACTCCAAGCCGATTGCGGTGGAATCCGATTCGTTCGGGTTCATCAAACTGGCTGCGGCGCCGGCAGCGCAAAGTCGAATCGAGTTGCACTATGCGGGCACGCTGGAACAAAGGGTCATGGCCGGCATCGGCTTGTTGAGCTGGTTGCTGGTGCTGGGGTGGCTGATGCGCGACGCCAGCCGAGCGCTATCAGCGCCGCCGCAATTATCACCGACAGGCACGAAAGAATAAGTCCGGCGCGGATTTCGAGCGTTGGTTCAAAGATGAGGACGATGCTCTGGGCGCCCGGCTGGGCGTGAAGCAGCATGAAGCCGATGGGATCCTTTTCAACGGGAACCGGTTGGCCATTCGAGTAGGCGTGCCAGCCGGGGTCGTAAGATTCCTGCACCAGGATTGCTTCACCGGGCGCGAGGGACGCTTGGATGCGCATCTCATCGGGGTTGGGGCGGGCCATCCGGAGACGGTCTTTTGCGCCGGCTGTGCGCGGCTCGGCTTCAATCGCATTTACGTAATTGCGGAGTGGAATCCGTTCTTCCTGCGCCGGGATTCGCGCCAGACCTTTCATGCGGGCCGCCTCCACGATTCGTACGATGCCGGGAACGCGGCGGTCGATCCGGTAGAAGATGTTGCCTTCGCCATCGTCTCGAAGGACGGGGAATTCTTTCCGCCACAAGGGCAGGAGTTCCGGCGCGAGATCGTGGTAGAGTTCCTTCGAGTTCTGTTCCGGAATGACGGCGACATCGGTGGCGAGAGCCTGCAACCAGAGCCGGTTCAATTCCATGTCGTTCCCCCACATCATGCGGGGCTGCGAGTTCACGATGTTCAGATTCAAGACGCCTTGCTGCGAGCCGCCGTCGAGTTGAGGAAGATCGAACCAGGCGTCATACCAGAAGCGGAGCGACCCGGTGGCGAGCACGCGCTGTCCGGGGAGGTTTTCATGGATCCACTTGGTGGTCCGGTATTCGACGCGATCCCGCCAATTGTGATCTTCGGGGAAGGGCAAATAGGCGCGCTTGAGATAGTGGGGTACCGGCCAGCAGGATGCGACGACGATTAGACCAACTACCGCGCGGGGCAGCCAGGCGGGCCCGCGCGGTGGTTTCGAGTTCCAGAGGCAACGAAGAACTTCGACTGCCGCCAGTATGAAGAAGAGATCGAATTCAGGGATCAGGCGGCCGGATTCGCCCGCTACTTGAAAGTGGAAGAAGTGGTGGCCCATGATGTAGAGGCTTAGGAATAGAAAGCCGCCCCATACGAAAAGGCCGTAGCTGGACTTGAAACGGGCCGGGAGTTTTAGTGTGACTGCCAGGAAGACGATGATGGTCACGATTAAGAGGACTACGGACCACGAGTTGCCTTGCTCTGCCACTAGCTTCAGGTTTTCCGAAGTTACTCTGATGTAGGAAGGAACGAGCCACCACGCGGTGAGTCCGTACGCAAGGGCCGCGATGCCGGCGAAGCATGCTAGTACAGCAAGAGCAGCGCGACCAGGGGGTCGCGCGCGGACGAGGGCGTCCGCCCCACCTTGCCTTGGGTCTGGGTCTGGGTCCGGGTGCGCGTTGTCAATAGTTGGGTGTGAGGGAATGCTGCCTTGAGCCACGAAACAGGCCCAGGCTAGAAGCGGGAATAGAATAGCCAACGCGGTTGCGCCGTAGAAGTTGTTTGTCACGACCACGGCGGCGGCGATGGCCGATGCGGCTAGCCACGCCGGATTGCGCTTGCGCGTCCAAAGCAGAGCGGCGGCGAACACGAAGGGCAGTGCGGAAAGCGCCGAAATGTGCGGGCCTTCGCCGTAGGTGATCAACGCATGCAGGCGCTGCGGTGCAAGGTAGCCGCTATCGATGCGGTACTCGGCGAGGAACAGGAAACTGGGCGACACCAGCGCTGTTGCGGCGGCGGCCAGCCAGGCGAAGAGCCGGGAACCATTGCCGATCCGCACCAGAAGGTAGACCGCGAGAATTCCGAGTACGTAAAACAGCGCAACGTAGATGTGGTAGGCGCGCGGCGGGCTGGTGTGAAGGAGCTTGGAGAGGATGGCGGTACCGTAGCGCAGTCCCGGCGGATAAACGTAATCGGCTCGGGTTCCGCAATACCACAGCGGCTGCCAATTGCGATGCGGCAGATTTTCCAGCAGCATGCGGCCGTCCGAGATGAAGGTGCTCTCGATAGAGGCGAAGCGGTCGAGATAGACGATCTTGAAGAGCGGCCAGATCAGGATCGATGTGAGAATGCAGATTGCCAGGCTGTCAAAGATCCAGGTTTGAAGGCGCTTCACTCTTAACAACCCTCGTAGAGGAATGCGGGATATCGCTTGATCTCCGCGCCTGCCCGTTTCTTTGCGATTAGATAAGTCTGTTCGCCTCTGAGGGCAGTGGAGTATCCAGCGCGTTCCAGCACGGCGCGGATGAAGAGATCGGAATTGTAGCCGGCGATTTTCTCGGTGAACAGATACTCCACTTCAAATCCGGCGGCTCGCACGGCTTCCGCCAACTCCTGCGGAGTGTATTCGCGGACGTGCGGTATCTCGGTGTCCTTATATTCGCCGAGGGGATTCGGGTACATGGAGTAGAGTTGCGGATTGCCGGTACACTCCAGCAGACGGGCGACCGCGGTGAAGCTGGCAACGTTTGGCGTGGTCAGCACCAGCGTTCCGCCATCCACCAGCACGCGGTTGATCTCCAGCAGCATGAACATTGGGTCGTGCAGCAGATGCTCGATGATTTCGCAGGCCAGCACCGTGTCGTAGTGCGCGTCTTCGGCAGGGAAACGATCTTTCTCGGCGTCGAACAAATCGATGAAACAGCGGAACACTTCCTTCCCGCCGACGGTGATTGTTTTCGTATCCACGCGCCCCAGCGGTCCGAAATAGGCTCCGCGAACTTCTTCGTAACCGAGCACGCACTGCAGCACCGGCGTCATTTGCATGTACGCGCCCAGTTCGAGGACGCGCTTGGTTACGCCCGGCGCAGGCACCATGCTCAATGTTCTGGCAATGCGCTCGATGTGGATCTCGCGATAGGTTCTTGCGTCTTCGTTCGGCGAGTCCGTGCTGCGGAGAAATCCCTTGATCTCTTCGTAGCGGCGGCGTGGGGCTTCCGCGGGCTGAGGTTCGGTTGGAACGTCGCGATTTGAAAGATAGCGGTCGAGGTTGTGCAGTTGGTGCCGGATTGAACGGATGAGCCCCATGAATCTTAATCATGGTACTACTGTCGTCCGTCTATCATAGAGAAGACGATGGTCGAAGATGCGGGTCAGATCCGATTTTACATAAAGCCGCTCAACTGGCTTCAGCGTATCGGCTTGGTATTTCGCCGCGCATTCGTTACCGCTTACGAGAACAATTGTTTCGGCCTGGCGAAGGGTGCGGCGTATTCGGCGCTGCTGGCGTTCTTCCCCGTTCTTACAACACTGACCGCGATTCTGGTGCAGGCGAATGCACTCTCCGTTTCGAGAATGCTCTCCAGCCTGATCTTCGAAGTGGTGCCGCCGGGCACGGAAGAAATTGTGCTCTACAATTTCACCGAACGCGGCCAACGGCCTGTTTCGCTGCTTATCATCGCCACGCTGCTGGCGTTGTGGGCGGCGTCGGGCGTGATGGCCAGCTTGATGCAAGGCTTCCAGGCGGCGTATCGGATTAAGCAAGGGCGGCCGTTTCTCAAACAGCGGGCGATGGCGATTCTACTGGTAATTTTCGTTGCGCTGCCCATTGTGGCGGCGTCCGGTTTGATTGTCTTCGGCGCGAAGGCGGAGCGCCTGGTTTTTACTGCGGTGGGCTTGCTGCAGGAAGAGCAGCAGTTGCGCGGATGGGTCTCGTTCCTTGGGCAGTTGTTGCGCTACGCCGTTGCTCTTGGCGCCATCGTATTCAGCACAGCGCTGCTTTACTATATGGGCCCAAACCGGCGGAATAAACTGCGGAACGTGCTGCCTGGGGCCGCCGTGGCTACCGCGCTTTGGTGGGCGGCGACCACGTTTTTCGGCTGGTATGTGCGTAACATCGCCAATTACAACGTGCTCTACGGTAGTATCGGCGCGGTTGTGGCGCTGCTGGTGTGGATGTACTTGCTCTCCGTCATCGCACTCTATGGATGCGAGTACAATGCGGAGCGCGATCGGATGCGGGAAGAAGGTCTTGCGGCCTGAAGGCACTGTGCCACACTGAAAAGATGGGTTTTCAATTGGCCGTGGACTATCGCCCTCGCGGCGATCAAGTCACCGCTATCGAGCAACTCCTGCGGGGAATCAAGGATGACGAGAAGCATCAGGTGCTTCTTGGCGTCACCGGGTCCGGCAAGACGTTTACGATGGCCAAGCTGATTGAGTATTCGGGCCGTCCGGCGCTGGTGCTGGCGCACAACAAGCTGCTTGCGGCGCAACTTTATCACGAGTTCAAGGCGTTCTTCCCCTCGAATGCGGTTGAGTATTTTGTCAGCTATTACGACTACTATCAACCGGAAGCCTATATCCCTTCGGGCGATGTTTACATCGAGAAAGAAGCCACTGTCAATGAAGAGCTGGACAAGCTTCGGCTGTCCGCTACACGCTCGCTATTTGAACGGCGGGATTGCGTGATTGTGGCTAGCGTCAGTTGCATCTACGGTCTTGGTTCGCCGGAAGCTTATTACGGCATGCTGCTGATGCTGGAGAAGGGACAAAAGATCACCCGAAAAGAACTGACCGCGAAGCTGGTGGAAGTTCTGTATGAGAGAAACGATCACGATTTTAAGCGCGGAACGTTCCGGGTGCGCGGCGATGTGGTGGAGGTGTTCCCCACCTACGACGACTTTGCTTACCGCATTGAATTCTGGGGCGATGAGATTGAGAGTCTCTCGCAGGTGGACCCGCTGCTGGGGCAGATCCGGCAGACTTATATCCGGCTGCCGATTTACCCCAAGTCTCACTATGTGATGAGCGCCGCCACGCGCGAACAGGCGATGCGGAGCATTGAGCTGGAGCTTGGCTGGTGGTACAAAGAGCTGGAAAAGAACGGCAAGCCGATTGAGGCGCAGCGCCTGTATCAGCGAACGATGTTCGATCTGGAAATGATGAAGGAGATCGGCTATTGCCACGGTATTGAGAACTATTCGCGGCATTTTTCGGGACGGCTTCCAGGGGAGGCCCCGCCGACGCTGCTGGATTATCTGCCGCACGATGCGCTGATGTTCATCGATGAGAGCCACCAGACCATGCCGCAGTTGCGGGCCATGTATCACGGTGACCGCTCGCGCAAAGAGAACCTGATCTCCTACGGATTCCGTCTGCCTAGTGCGCTGGATAACCGGCCGCTGACGTTCGAAGAATTTGAAAATCGTGTGAACCAGATTGTCTACGTTTCGGCTACACCTGGCCCTTATGAGTTGACGAAAGCGGCGGGGGTGGTGGTGGAGCAGATCATCCGGCCTACCGGGTTGATCGATCCGGAAATCGATGTCCGTCCCATCAAGGGGCAGGTGGACGATTTGCTGAATGAGATCAGGCTGCGCGCAGAAAGGGACGAACGGGTGCTGGTGACCACGTTGACCAAGCGAATGTCTGAAGATCTGGCTGAATACTATTCAGAGGTGGGCGTGAAATGCGCCTATCTGCATTCCGAGGTGAGTACGTTGGACCGGATTAAGAT
>JANYCV010000402.1 GCA_025360145.1 Acidobacteriaceae bacterium | reverse complement strand
CGGTTCTGCCGCGAAGTAATCTTCTACCCTAATCAAGAGCTGACCCCAAGTCAGCTCTTGATTGTCGCGCAATCCGTGCGGAAGGGGTTCAGGCAAAAACCCGCGCGCTATGCCATGTGATCCACAGCCTGAATAAGCGCGCGAATGTATCCGTAGGCGAATGCGAATGCCTGCAGTCCGCCCTTGTCATCGGGATGGGCGGGCACATGGTCAGGCATCATCATGTACGGGTAGCCCACTTCTTTGTAGACCATCATCGCCTTCACAAAATCGACGTCGCCTTCATCTGGATAGGTTTCCTGGAAGCTGTCGCGTTTGCCGCGGATATTGCGGAAATGGACATTAAAAATCTTCTTGCGCGACCCGAAGTAGCGAATCACGTCGTAGATTTCCTTCCCCGGATCCTGAAGCATTTCAGAAACCGTACCCTGGCAGAAATTCAACCCATGATACGGACTCTCTTTGATGGTGATAAATTTCTTCAGGCCGTCGGGGGTTCCAAGGACGGTGTCCACGCCCTGAAATCCTTCCATTGGGGGCATGCCTGGGTCGTGCGGGTGACACGCCATCCGGACCTTGTACTCGTTTGCCACGGGAATCACGCGTTCCAGGAAGTACGTGATGCGCTGCCAGTAGAGATCGGCGTTCACATGACCCGCGCGCGTCAGCGGAGTGAACTTCGGTGAATTCTTCGCTTCCTGCAATCTCCATGTGCTGAGTGTGCTGCCGCCGCGTCCCGGAGTTCGCTCGGTTCGCACCACCCCCAGCAGACTCATGTTGTACTTGATGGACGGAATTCCCACCTTTGCACAATTCTTGATTAACGTTTGAACGCTTTCAATATCCCGGTCGCGCTCAGGGCTTTGTCCAAGCATGATGGCGGGCCGTTCGGTGCGGTCGATGTGGCTGGAGGCGAGAAACGGAGGCGCCACCATCTCGAGCGTAATACCATGCTTTTCGCATCGCTCCTTCACCACAGAGAGATCTTCCACCGAGTAGGTTCCCAGCTTCTTGGAATCTGCGACGTCGCCGCAAATGTTCATGACGCCATGCCGCGCGAAGAAATCCAGATGCTGATCGTTGGTGGGAGCACTCTGGCATCCCAGCTTCATCAGCGCTTTTTTCGGCGTCGCCGCGTTCGCGGTTTGCCGGCCGGAAGGTAACAATTGGGAAGCCGCCGCCGCGGCGGCAGTTGTGGTTAGGAGTTGTCTACGGTTCATTGGTTTTGATGCTCTGATCCGGTACTTTATCACGCGCGTTCCGTATTCTCCAAGCCGCGCGATTCAACCTCTCCGGCGACCCTCGCTTACAATATGATTAAATGATCGAAATCATTACCAAAGGGGCCTCCGCGCAGCGCGCGCGCGTGGCGCTGTTCGACTTCGACGGCACTCTCTCCACCATCCGCTCCGGCTGGATGGACATCATGATTCCGATGATGGTAGAGGTGCTTCTGGATCTCAAATCCGGCGAAACGGAAGCCGGGGTTCGTGCCATCGTCGAAGAATTCGTTGGACGGCTCACCGGCAAACAGACGGTCTACCAGATGATTGAGCTCGCCGATCAGATCCGGCAACGGGGCGGCACCCCGCTCGATCCGCTCTCATACAAAAAGATGTACCTCGACGCGCTTTGGCACCGTATTGAAGACCGCGTTGTAGATCTGAAAAAAGGCAACACGTCACCGGAAACGTATCTGGTGCCAGGCTCGCGCGATCTGCTGGAAAGCTTGCGCGACCGCGGCTTCAAACTATATCTTGCCAGCGGCACCGACGACGTTTACATGCAGGAGGAGGCCAGACTGCTGGATGTCACACGCTATTTCGATGGCGGCGTTTTCGGAGCGCTGGACGACTACCAGAGCTTTTCAAAGGCCATCCTGATCCAGCGCATCATCAATTCCGCTGAGTTCCGTGGCCACGAATTTCTTGGCTTCGGCGACGGATATGTGGAGATTGAGAATGTGAAAAATGTTGGCGGCGTCGCGGTGGGTGTTGCTACCGCGGAACCCGAATGTCTGGAGATCGATGAGTGGAAGCGAACCCGCCTCATCGGGGTCGGCGCGGACTTTATCGTTCCCAACTTCCTGGAACCTGAGCGGCTTTTCGAGACACTGTTCCCGGTCGAGAAGCAGTCTGCCATCAGCCAGTAATGGGTGAAACCTCTAAGTACACTATCTTCGACCGCGACCGCCTCAAGCTGTTGCCATTGGCAGAGCGCATTCACGACCTGTCACTCGACCGCTGGCTTTCGCTGGACGACCCAACTCCGCACTTCGAACACCCGGAGTTGCCTGCGATTGCCGGGCGGCTCGCTGCCGCGCGGACCAGCGGAGC
Organism: Acidobacteriaceae bacterium; assembly: GCA_025360145.1. Taxonomy (GTDB): domain Bacteria; phylum Acidobacteriota; class Terriglobia; order Bryobacterales; family Bryobacteraceae; genus JANXXV01. Next base: position 3,476 of record JANYCV010000402.1, on the reverse strand, counting down.
AGCCCGCATCCTGATGATGGGGGCGCATCTGCTGCGCGCGGGCGTCAACAACCACATCATCGATTTGCTGGAGAGGGGCCTGATCGATCACATCGCCATGAATGGCGCGGGCGCTATCCACGACTACGAACTCGCGCGCATTGGTGCGACTACCGAGAGCGTTGCCCGCTACATACGCTCCGGGCAGTTTGGCCTATGGAAGGAAACGGGCGAACTCAACGACTGGATCGCGGAAGCAGCAGCGGAATCGTTGGGCATGGGTGAAAACATCGGCCGCCGGATTGAGCGTAGCGATTACCCGCACAAGAAGCTCAGCGTTTTGGCCGCAGCCTGGCGGCTTTCGGTTCCGGTCACCATCCACGTTGGAATCGGATACGACATTCTGCACGAACATCCGAACTGTAACGGTGCGGCATTGGGCGATACCAGCTACCGGGATTTCCTCATCTTCGCCAATACCGTCAGCCGGCTGGAAGGAGGGGCTCTACTGAGCTTCGGCTCGGCCATCATGGGGCCCGAAGTCTATCTGAAGGCGCTGGCCATGGCGCGGAATGTCGCCCTTCAGGAAGGCCGCGTGATTCGTCAGTTCACCGTGGCGGTTTTCGATCTAGTACCCATCCACGGCGACATCCATCACGAACTCACAAAGCAGGATCCGGGCTACTATTTCCGGCCGCATAAGACGATGCTGGTGCGCACCGTGGCTGACGGCGGGGAGAGTTTTTACGTTTGCGGAGAGCATCGCGCCACATTTCCCGCGCTGCGCCGCCAGACGTTGGATAACAAGTGACAGCTTCGGAAATATTGGCGGCGATCCCAAAATTGAATACCCTGGTGCTGGGCGATATTTGCCTGGACCGTTGGTGCATCTACGATCCGGGCACCGCCGCTCCGTCGCGCGAAACGGGCATCGCCCGCGTGGGCGTCGTCTCCACGGAAGCTACTCCCGGTGCGGCCGGCACCATTGCCAGCAACGTGATCGCATTGGGAATACCGCGCGTGACGCTGCTGGGGGCAATCGGTGACGACGGCCATGGATTTGAGCTTCTCCGCGCCCTCCGTCTCGGCGGGATCTCCGTTGACCTCTGCGTCATCTCGTCTCTGATTCCGACGTTTACTTACACCAAGCTGATCAACGCGGTAACCGGCGTTGAGGACTTGCCGCGCATCGATTACATCAGTACGCAACCGCTGCCGCTAGAGGTGGAAGAACTCCTTCTCGACAGACTTCAATCGTACATTAAGGCCTTTGATGTAGTGCTTGTCTCCGATCAGGCGGAAACCGAGTCGGGCGGAATGGTTACCCCGGCAATCCGGCGGTCTTTGGCGAGGCTCGCCATCGAATTTCCGGAAAAGATCATCTGGGTGGATTCCCGTATGCGGCCCGAACACTTCCGGAACGTAGTTATTAAACCCAATCGCGATGAGGCCGCTGCCGCGTGTATGCGCCAGTTTGGAGTAGTGGATCTCGGGAAGCTTCGCCGTGATACCAATGCTCCATATATGCTCATGACCGATGGAGCAGACGGTGCAGTCATCGTTCGGGAGGGCGGGGAAATTCGGGTTAAGACAAAACCGGAACCGCATCCCGTCGATATTTGCGGGGCGGGCGATAGCTTCTCCGCGGGCGCAGCCACCGCTCTGGCAGTCACCGCCGATCCAATCCAAGCGGCCCGCTTCGGCAACATGGTGGCCTCCGTCACCATCATGAAGAAGGGCACGGGAACAGCATCGCCGGAAGAAGTGCTTGCTGCGGAACGGAACTGGCCCGAATGATTACTCTTGCCATCGACATCGGCGGCACCAAGTTTTCCATGGCCGTCTTCGATGACGACCGGCCGATTGCGCGTGAATCGCGCGTAACCGACCGAACAGGCGGCCGCGACTGGATGCTGGACCAGATTACGACCATCGGCCGCAAGTGGCAGCGCACCATAATCATCGACCGGTGCGGCATCGGCTTCGGTGGTCCGGTGCAGTTCGATCTGCAGCGCGTGGCCCTTTCCACTCACGTTGGCGGCTGGCAGGATTTCAGCCTCCCGGCGTACATCACGCACACCCTGGGTATTCCGTCCATCATGGACAATGATGCGAATGTGGGCGCGCTGGGCGAGTACACCTATGGGGCGGCAGAGGGTATCGAGAAGCTGTTCTACATGACTCTGTCCACCGGAATCGGCGGGGGCATCTTGATCGGCGGAAACATTTATCGCGGGGCGGATGACTATGCCGGCGAGATCGGACACCTGACCATTAGACCCGATGGAGCCGAGTGTCTCTGCGGCGCGCGCGGGTGCCTTGAGCGCCATTGTTGTGGTCTGTGGCTGGAGCGCGATCACGGGAAGAGCGCCGAACAACTTATGAAAGATCCGGTCTTCGTGAAAACGTACGTGTCCGATCTGGCCCGCGGACTGAAGGCTTGTATCATGCTGCTCAACCCTGAGAGAATTGTGATTGGCGGCGGAATCAGCAAGGCGGGCGATGCGCTTTTCGTGCCGCTGCGACAAGAACTACGGCAGCAGATGACATCGTGGTCGCGCGCGCGGATGGAAGTGGTGCCCGCAGGACTTGGAGACGACAGCGTTCTTTTCGGAGCGCTAGCCCTGGCAAATCAATTATGAAATTCCTAGAAGACTATAAGACAGAACTGGTTCAGACCATTGGGGTGATAGACAATACCAAAGTCCAGACCGCAATCGACTGGTTCAAAGACGCACGCAACGCGGGAAAGCACATCTTCGTATGCGGCAACGGAGGAAGCGCTTCCACCGCATCGCACTTTGCGTGCGACATGGTGAAGGGCGCCAGTTTCCAGCGCGAGCAACGGTTTCGCATCATGGCGCTCACCGATTCAATGCCGACGATATCGGCTTACTCGAACGACGTAAGTCACGACTGCATTTTCGCGGAGCAATTGAAGAATTTTGCGCAGCCGGGTGACATCGTAATGGCGATCAGCGGCTCCGGCAATTCGCCGAATGTGTTGCGCGCGGTGGAATACGGAAATTCGATTGGATGCAAGACTCTGGCACTGACGGGACGCGATGGAGGGAAGTTGGGCCCTCTGGCCCAGCTCAACATCCAGGTGCCAGTTCCTCACATGGGACGCATCGAAGACGCCCACATGATTGTCTGCCACATGATCGGCTACTACTTCATGGAGAACAACTAAACCTGAAATCCGAAGTTGCGGCCGAGTTTGGAAGCGGAGCGGATCGTCGGCGGGCAGAAGGTGTTACCGGAAGAAACGGACTGCTCACAACTCGCTTCCTCCTCGGTCGCCGGATAACGCGCGGAATCCGTGCCTGGCACTAAATTGGCCATCTAAATTGTGCGCCGACAGACGAGCCGCAGGTTATAACGTCTGCCCCGTCCTCCGCGACAGAAGCTCGGAGGAGGCGCAGAATCAGGGTTGAGATCGAGATTCAAAACTTACAGGGTTTTCCTTGACCATCACCATTAACCGAAAGCTTGAG
>JANYCV010000335.1 GCA_025360145.1 Acidobacteriaceae bacterium | reverse complement strand
GACATCTTCGGCCAAGGCAATGTCTACGCCGAACTCCAACGCCATCTGGACCGTACCGGAGAAGCGCAAAACCACCGCATCCTCGACCTCGCCGCCAAATGGAATCTCCCGCAAATCGCCACCAACGGCGTCCGCTACGCGCACCCTGAAAAGCGTGAATTGATGGACGTCCTAACCTGCGTCCGCCACAAAACCACCATCCACGAAGCCGGCCGTCTGCTAGAACGCAACGCCGAGCGCTACCTGAAAACAGAACGCCAAATGACCCGCCTGTTCAAGGACAACTCGCAAGCCTTGGCCGGGGCCGCCGAACTATCCCAGCGCCTGCAATTCACCCTGGCCGACCTAGGCTACGAATTCCCGCGCTACCCGGTCCCGGAAGGCCAGACCATGGACACCTTCCTCCGCGCCCGCACCCTCGAAGGAGTGCAGCGGCGCTACGGCCCCAAGCACCCGAAGGCATACAAGCAAATCGAACGCGAACTGAAGCTGATCGAACTCCTCCACCTGTCCGGCTACTTCCTAATTGTCTGGGACATAGTAGAGTTCTGCCGCAACCAGGGCATTCTGGTGCAAGGCCGCGGCTCAGCCGCCAATAGCGCCGTCTGCTACTCCCTCGGCATCACCGCCGTAGACCCGGTGGGCATGGAACTGCTCTTCGAACGATTCCTATCGGAGGAGCGCGGCGAATGGCCCGACATCGACCTCGACCTGCCCAGCGGCGACGACCGCGAGCGCGTCATTCAATATGTGTACCAGCGATACGGCAAACTAGGCGCCGCCATGACGGCGAATGTCATCACCTACCGAACACGCTCCGCCCTGCGCGACACCGGCAAGGCGCTAGGCTTCCCAGAAGAAACACTCAGCCGCCTCTCCAAACTAACCGGCCACGGCGGATATGAGAAGGCGTCACAAGTGATCACCACGAGCGGCCTGGACACCACAGATCCCCGCATAGCCCGCCTCCTCAACCTCGCCGGCCAGATCGAAAGCCTCCCTCGACACTTGGGCCAACATTCCGGCGGCATGGTAATCTGCCAGGGCCAACTAGACGCCATAGTCCCGCTAGAGCCCGCCACCATGCCCGGCCGCGTCATCGTGCAATGGGACAAAGAGGATTGCGCCGACATGGGCATTATCAAAGTAGATCTGCTGGGCTTAGGAATGATGGCCGTGCTAAAAGACTCCGTAAACCTGATCCGCGATCACTACAACGAAGAGGTGGACCTGGCCCATCTCCCGCAAGACGACCCCGCCGTCTACCGCGCCCTCCAAACCGCCGACACCATCGGCCTGTTCCAAGTGGAGAGCCGCGCGCAAATGTCCTGCCTGCCGCGCCTCAAGCCCGCAAACTTCTACGACATCGTAGTGCAGGTAGCCATCATTCGCCCCGGCCCCATCGTAGGAAAAATGATGCACCCCTACCTGCGCCGGCGCGAAGGGCTGGAAGAAGCAACCTGCCTGCATCCCCTTTTAGAGCCGGTATTGCGCCGCACCCTCGGTGTGCCGCTCTTCCAGGAACAACTGCTCCGCATGGCAATGATCGTAGCCGATTTCACCGGCGGCGAAGCCGAGGAACTCCGCCGCGCCATGGGCTTCAAGCGTTCCGAAGAGCGCATGGGCAGCATCGAAACCCGTCTTCGCTCCGGCATGAACAACAAAGGCATCGATGCCGCCGCCCAGGACACCATAGTGAAGGCGATCACCTCGTTCGCCCTCTACGGCTTCCCCGAATCCCACGCCGCCAGCTTCGCCCTGATCGCCTATGCCAGTGCTTTTCTGAAGTGCCGCTACCTGGCCGCCTTCACCGCCGCCATGCTGAACAACCAGCCCATGGGCTTCTACAGCCCGTTAACGCTGGTGAAGGATGCCCAACGCCACGGACTGCACTTCCTGCCAGTGGATGTCCGCTGCTCTCAATGGCCCTGCACCATCGAACAGCGCAACGTACGACTCGGCTTCAACTATGTAAAAGGATTCCGCCAGCAAACCGCGGACGCCCTAATAACCGCTCGCAAACAAGCCCCATTCGAGAGCATAGACGATCTACAGCGCCGCGTCCCCCAGCTTTCAAAAGCCGGCATAACCGCGCTGGCGGAGCTGGGCGCGCTCAACGAAATCGCCGGCAAAAAGCGGCACCGCCGCGACGCTCTCTGGCAATCGGAACTCGCCCTGCGCCCGGTAGGCGAACTGCTCACCGATGCAATCGAACCCGAGGCCGCCTCACCGCTGGCCCCCATGCACTACTTCGAGCGCATCCAAGCCGACTTCGCCAACTCCGGCATCTCCATCGGCGCACACCCCATGCGATTTCACCGCGAGCAACTCGACCGGCAAAACGTCGTCACCGCGCGGCAATTGCTGCGCATCCCCAACGGCCGCCGCATCCGCGTAGCCGGAGGCGTAATCTGCCGCCAGCAACCGTCCACCGCCAAGGGCTTCGTCTTCCTAAGCCTGGAAGACGAGACAGGCATAGCCAACATCATCCTGGAGCCGGACGTCTTCAAAAAGCTCCGCACCACCATCCTCACCAATTCATATCTCTTAATCGAAGGCGTCCTACAAAACCAGCGCGGCGTAAGATCCGTGCGCGCCGAGGATGCACAACCCTGCCATATGCCCACAATGCCGGACGTACCCTCACACGATTTCCGCTGAAATGAGGGGAAGGGAAGGACAGCTATCTCCGCTCAAACTTCCTTTCCTGACGAACCTCCCGCCCATCGATCTCTTCTTGCCGGAACGGACTTCCTGTTGGAGGCAGCATCGCAGTGGCCCGCTCGGCTGTAATTCCTTTCCGGGATTTGGTCGGATTTGGGAGTGGGACTTTGGGAGTGAGGAGTGGGTGAAAGCGATATTACCAGGTCAGCCAGTGTGGGTTGGCTCGAGATAGAGCAGCCCGGCGCGTGCGTCGTCTAAGAGGCGGTCCTATACGGCGAATAGCGAGCTGCCGTGGAAATGTCGATTCGCCGGTAGAATGCCCTATAAACGCCACTCAGGAACACCAGGGGGCGGGTTTCAAAGGCGTGCGGAAGGGGTCGCCGGTTAACGTCATAGAGCAATTGTGTGTCCTGGCGGTTTGAGCCTTGAACGGACTTGCGTCTGCCCCACCCGTTGCACAAAGAACTTGACCGGCAGTTATAATAATGCGGCGGCTCGGAGAATCTCTATGACCTGGATTGCGCGTCTGTTCCTGATTGTTTGTCCGGCGTTGCTGCTGCACGCGCAGCCGGCCATCGCGCCGGATAAAACCGCGCTCGATCGATATGTTGCCGCGGCGGATGCAAACTACAAGTACGAGTTGGTGAACACCATTGAAGGAGACGGGTATATCGGCTATGTGCTCGATATGACTTCGCAATCCTGGCGCAGTCCGGCAGAGGTGGATCGGACACTTTGGCGTCACTGGGTGACTATCATCAAGCCCAAGGCCGTAACCAGCTCCGTTGGATTTCTCTTCATCACCGGCGGCGCAAACAATGGAAATCCGCCCGCGAAAGTGGATCCCGCGTTCATTGAAATGGCCCTGGAAACCAAGTCGGTTGTGGCGGAACTGCGGATGGTTCCGAACCAACCACTGACGTTTTCGGGAGAGACCAGCGGCCGCACCGAAGATTCATTTATCGCCTATACCTGGGATAAGTTCCTGAAAGGAGGCGACGACCAATGGCCGGCGCGCCTGCCGATGACCAAGAGCGCCGTTCGGGCCATGGACGCCATTACGTCGTTTTCGGCAAGTGATTCCGGGGGCAGTATCAAGGTGGACCGCTTCGTGGTGTCCGGCGGGTCCAAGCGAGGCTGGACCACCTGGGCAACGGCGGCAGTGGATAAACGCGTGGTGGCCATTGTACCGCTGGTGATCGACCTGCTGAATGTGGAAAAGTCTTTCGACCACCATTGGCGCGCTTATGGCTTCTGGGCGCCGTCCATCGGCGACTACGAGAAAATGGACATCATGCGTTGGAACGGAACGCCCCGCTATCACCAACTGATGAAGATCGAAGATCCCTACGAGTATCGCGACCGCCTGACGATGCCCAAGTACATGATCAACGCGGCGGGCGACCAGTTTTTCCTGCCCGACTCGTCGCAGTTCTACTTTAACGATCTAAAAGGCGAGAAGTATCTGCGCTATATTCCGAACACCGACCACTCGCTGCGGGGGAGCGATGCACGAGAGAGTTTGGCCGCTTATTATCAGGCGTTTCTGCTGGACAAGCCCCGGCCCAAGTTCGATTGGACGTTTGAACCGGGCGGCGCTATTCGAGTGAAAACCGATACCAAGCCGGTGGAAGTGAAGCTTTGGCAAGCAACGAATCCGGACGCCCGCGATTTTCGGCTGGAAAAAATTGGTCCCGCGTATAAGAGCTCGCCCGTCGCCGAGAACGAATCCGGCGTGTACATTGCCTCGATTGTCAAACCGGCCAGGGGATGGACCGCCTATTTCGTCGAACTCACGTTCGCCGGGCCGGGAAAGTATCCGTTCAAGTTCACCACTGCAGTTCGGGTAGCACCGGATGTTCTGCCGTTTCCGCCGCATCAGGTCCCAAAATGAGGAACGTGCAAGCGGCCGGCAAAGCGGTGCTGATCGGATGCTGGGTGATATATGGCGCTGTGTTTCTGTGGAACGCGATCAAGATTCAGGCTCGCCGGAAAGCGGATCCGCGGTTGGAAACCGGCCGAAAATCCGCGCCCGCTGCGAAGTATGGAATGCTGCTGGAAGCGCTCGGATTTCTATGTGCCTGGTTGCCAGGAACGCCGGGTGGGCCCGTATGGCAATCTGTGCGGATTGCCGCCCTCGCGCTGGCGCCGTTATCTCTTCTGTTCGGTTGGTTGGCCATTCGGGAACTGGGCATCCAATGGCGCATTCAAGCCGTGGTGACCCAAACGCATCGATTGATCACTACAGGTCCGTATGCGTTCGTCCGCCACCCGGTTTACACATCTCTATTGGGCATGTTGCTCGCCACTGGCTTCGTGATCGCGGATTGGAAAGGCATATTCGCCGCGGTAGTGCTGTATGTTTGTGGAACAGAGATCCGGATAGCGGCGGAGGAGAAGTTACTGGCTGAAAGGTTTGGAACAGACTTCGCAGTCTACCGGGCGAGTGTGCCGGCGTACATTCCTTTTGTGCGTTAAGGGGCCGGTGAGCCTATATCCGGCAATTGAACACCGTCAAAACGGATAGGTCTTTAGCCCGCAAGCAGTTGCAGCGGAATTAGTTATCCCCCCGAATGGTGATCTGCGAAGCAGTTGAAATTCTGAGCTATTTCAGCGACTTGGCACGATCCGCAGGATTTGAACTGCCAGATTTAGGTTTATCCGCACGCGGTTGGGACAGCGGCAGTTATCATCAGAATGGGGAAGGGCGAAGCAATTGGAAATCGTGGCGAAAACGGCGAACAACCGACAGGCTTAGATGTCCTGCACAAAATAAAATGGTTCCAAGTGACCAAGGTGACAGCTCATTCATCAACCGGCATGCACGGTCTGAAATTGGCATTTGAAGATGCAAGGTATCCCGCCGCCGCTCCTCACTGCCGCCTTTGGGCGACTGCGATTCAACGCGATTGCGTTCCACCGCTTGCTTTTCTCCAATAGAAACCGGCTTCTCGGAACGATCTTTCACTCACCCACGGAGACTGCCCGTTGCCGGACTACCGCAGTGGGGTCGTAGCTCCCGATCTATCCCTTCAATGCCACGCTGAATTCGTTTCCGGCGCGTTCGGCTTTGAACTTCTTTCCTCGGCCGCCATTGCTGGCAGTTCCGGGGAAGATCTACGCTCATCGCCCGTTGCCTGACCGTCTCTCCAACGCTCCCAATCCGTCTCCGAGCCGCCGCTCCCCTTTTGGATTCACTCCATCCGGATCGTTGCACCCCGCCCATCAACAAATCGAGAAGCTTACCTTAACGTTCCGCCCGATTCCCATTCGCTCCCCGCAAGCAGAATATCTTTGAATTTCCTCTACTTTCGGATCATCGTTCCCGGTTCGCTACATCCCGTCAGGCTTGCTGTTCCTTCAACCTCTTGGAACCAACTGTATGATGCGCTAAAATCGATTTGTAGTCAATGGGAAATATGCGGATTCGTGCAGATTTTCCGATGCTTTGTTGCCTTGTGTCTTCAACATGTTACGGGGGTTGGGCTGAGGACTTCTTGTGAATAAAACAGCGACTTGCAGGAATGTTTGAACCGGCTTTCAATCCATGCGCCGGCTCAGCCACTCTGTCATCCGGCTCTTATAGCCAGTCTGGCGAAGAACTTCCCAAAGTTGAATCCCATGCAGTCCGCCCTTCACCGGAATCACCTCGCAGACGGAATCGGTCCTGCGTATCTCTTCGCACATCCTGGTGGATTGCGCAGAGGGCACTGAATGATCCGAAGTTCCGTGAATGAATAGGAACGGCGGCATGCCTGGGCGCACCCGATGTTACTCTTGCTACGGCCTCACGGAAGATTCCGGGTGGAACAGGAAATGCCAGCAGGTCGCTCGTGCCATAAAAACGCCACGACCGCCTTCACCGGGGCCCGTCGGATGGCCGCCATGGAAGCCAGTTGAGCTCCGGAAGACTCGCCGATCAACACAATCCGATCCCGATCGACATGGAATTCCGCCGCGTGGTTTCGCACAAGCTGAACTGCACTTTCGACATCCTCTATGCCGTTGCCGATCTTCGAAGCGTCAATCATAGAACCACTGAACGGAGCCTTCCCCGGTAGCTGATACTGAACCAAGCAAACCCGGCGCCGGAAAGCGGCTTGAAGAGCGGCTTTCCATCGAACCGCCGGCTGCCCGCCACCCATGCCCCGCCGTGAACTAATATCGCGGCGGGAAATGGCCCAGGACCTTTCGGCAAATGGGCGTCCATTCGCAGACGAACACCGCCGGGATGGGAATATTCAATCCCCTTCAAGTCCGCCGCCTGCACGCTCGCAAGGAATAAGAGGCAGCGCGCCGCATGCCGGATCAAATTCATCTTTCATCAGGACGTATTGCCTGAACCGAAAGTTCCCCTTTGCCCCACACAGTTTGGCGGCCTACTCCTGTCCACTGCGCCGCTTTGAGATAGGGGATGTATTCATCCAATCGCCCGGCGTATTCGGTTTCGCCCGAAAAACCGCCTAGCTGATGACATTGTCCGGTCCGCGTGCTGCGACGGCTCGTCTTCAACCGCTGTAGCTCGGAACGAACCATGGCGATTTCGCCAGCCCGCGCCGCCATCGCGCGGAAGTCGATGTCGAGCGGGCCTGCTCCGTAAAGTGCACGAAGAGTGCTCAAGCGGTCTCTGATTCTGGCGAACAACACGGCGAACTCCGGAGCAGGCGCCAAGGCTTCGTCAACCTTCAATTCCGTGGGAGTCAGGAATGAGACACTTACCCCGTCGGCGCGCCGTTCCGAACCATCCAAGTGGAGCGACACTAGGCGCTCCACTGTGTCAACCAGTCGAGCGCGGCCCCGGGTTGGGCCAAGACCATCCGCCGCCAGCGCCGAAAACGTTTTTTCCAACAGCAGCCGGACGGGGAACCGCATCTCAAATACGTTCATGTCGAAATAAAACGAATCGCCCGTTTCCACAGTCCTACCGTCTAACGATCGTGCGCGAAAGACAAACGGACGAGGGTGATCGCGAAGGCCGCTCGGACCGCCGGCCAGAACCCGTGGTTCAAAGAATCGTGCATAGACACAATCCGGACTATGCGCGCCCTCCGGCTCGCACCGGCACGCGATCCTGCGAAGCGCTAATCCGAATCCGCCGCGCAGGACGTTGGCTGGTATCACATGCGGAAATTGAATAGAATCGCGCGCGACAAACGAAAAACTATAGCTGTGAAAATCGAACGTCATCCGAGCTGTTTCCGCCAAATGTCCCGGTAGCGCCTTCTGCCGATAAATGTGAACGGAAAAGCAACGCAACCCGGAAAACTCGTCGCCGCCCGCTGCACTGCATCACGGTCGGCGAAAACTCCGAAGACAGCAGCTCCGCTACCCGTCATCAACGCCGGCTTGGCACCCATCTTTTGCAGTTTCTTCTTGATTGCCGCCAGTTCCGGATGCTGCGCAAATACCGAAGCCTCAAAGTGATTCACGCAGAATTGCGCCCAATCCTGAGAATCCATCAGCCCAGGCCCGTCCACCGCCGCCGTCAAAGAACCTGACCGGTTCAGCGAACCGTAAGCATCCGCCGTGGACACATGAACAGCGGGCGCAATCAACAGCCCATGCACCGGAGCGGGGTCCGGCAGGACATACAAATCCGCCCCGCGTCCAAGCCCCAACGCACAGCCGCCCGAGAGAAAAAAAGGAACATCGCTGCCCAGCCGTTCGCCGATCTCGAACAGTTGCGGCATCGGCACCTCGCGGCCAGCCAGCGAAGGAAGTGCAAGCAATACCGCCGCCGCATCGGTGGATCCACCGCCCAACCCGCCTCCCAGCGGAATTCGTTTGTTAAGGCGAAAACGGATCTTCGCCGTCAACTGCATCGCCTCCAACACCGCCCCGGCAGCTCGAATCACAAGGTTGTTTGCGATATCCACCGAAGAGTCGAGCTCAATTGCTGTCTTCCGCGAACGTGAAAACTCCACGTCCAGCGTATCGGCCAGGGAAATTGTCTGAAACACCGTCCGCAGATTATGGAACCCATCCGGCCGTTTATTCAACACTTCCAGCGTCAGGTTGACCTTGGCGAATGCTCTTAAGCGAACGGCCTTCATCCGGGTCAATAGTGAATCAGCGACGTGATCTCGTAGTTAGGCAGTCTCTTGCGCCCTTCGAGGAAATCGAGCTCAATGACGAACCCGTAGCCGGCAATATGGCCGCCCAGTTTTTCCACCAACCGCGCCACAGCGCCCGCCGTGCCTCCGGTAGCCAGCACATCATCCACGATAAAGACGTTCTGCCCAGGGGTGATGGCGTCCCGGTGAATCTCCAGACGGTCCGTGCCGTACTCCAATTCGTACTCCCAGAACTCAACCTCGCACGGCAGTTTCTTCGGCTTCCGAACGGGGACAAAGCCGGTGCCGATGGCCACGGCCAGCGCCGGTGCGAAAAAATAGCCGCGGGCTTCAATGCCCACCACAACGTCGATCTTCTTGTCTTTCAAACTCGCGGCGAAGGTGTCGATAACCTGTTTAAGGCCAGGCCCGTTCTTCAGCAGCGTGGTGATGTCATAGAAAAGAATGCCGGGCTTTGGAAAGTCGGGCACCTCGCGAATCAGGGTCTTGAGTTCAATCATTGGAATTTCGTAGTTTACCACCCGGCGGGGTCAGCGAATTCGAAAGCCCTTATGGTTTTCCAGCGCCGCCTCCTGCACATCCACCGATCGGACATCGGAAAATGGGGGACCGGTGCGCAGTGTTCCAGCCAATTCGGAAAGCTGGCCGCCGGTCCCGATGGCGTAAACCTCCACCGATCCGTCTTCCAGATTCCGGGCGTACCCGCGAAGATTCCATTGCGCCGCCGCCTTCTGCGCAAAGTAACGATAACCCACGCCCTGCACCCTTCCTCGAATTAAGAAACGGCGCGCCGTAAGCTCGACAGACATCAAGATCACGATAACATTAGGAGATCATGGCCTTTCCCATTACACGCATGCGCCGCTTGCGCTCTTCTGAATCCATGCGCAGCCTGGTTCGTGAGACACATCTCGAACCATCGCAGTTCATACTTCCCTTGTTCGTCTGCGAAGGCGAAGGGGTGCGGCGCGAAATCTCATCCATGCCTGGTAACGCACAGATGTCCGTCGACCG
>JANYCV010000332.1 GCA_025360145.1 Acidobacteriaceae bacterium | reverse complement strand
TGTTGGTCAGGTTGATGGCCTCGGCGCGGAACTGAAATTTCATGCGTTCCGAGAACCGGAAGTCCTTGAAGAGGGAGAAATCCAAGTTCTTTTGCGGAGGGGCGTTGTTGCTCTGGAGACCGAGATTTCCGGGAGTACCGGGCGTCGGATCCTTGACCGCATTCACATCAAAGTAACGGTCAGGAGTTCGACCGCCTTCCGGTGCGTTCTGCGGATTCCTGCCTGCGATAAGATCAGGCTGGCAATTGGCGAACTGGCCGATGCAGTTGCGCGTGCCGAGGGTGAACGGTTGGCCGCTCCGGATGGAGATGATGCCATTGGCCTGCCAGCCGCCGAGCAGGGCTTCAACCGGGCGAGCCGCGCTGCCCAAAAACTTCCGTCCTTTCCCAAACGGCCGGTCGTAGACGAAACTGCTGACTAGATTGTGGCGAAGATCCCAAGCTGCGGTTGCATATCCTAATCCGATATTCCGGCGATCCTTCGATCCGTTGCCGGAGGAGCCCGAAAGCGTGGTGCCAGTATTGGCAAGAGCGTGGCCGTAAGTGTAGGACGCCAGGAAGTCGAGACCATGCGAGTATCGCTTTTCGAACTTGGTGGCGAGACCGTGATAGTTCCCGTAACCGAACGACGCTGACTCAGATACCCCGCCGAGGTTCGGCACGGGACGGAGCAGGTTATTGGCGATGCTGGTATCCGCGGAGTTTCTGGCCCCATTCGGATCCCAGTTCAGCAGTCCACGGCCATTGTGATTTCCAATATAGGAAACCTCTAAGGACGTGTTGCCGGCGAGTTCGCGTTGCACAGCTAAATTCCATTTATGAACGATGGAACTCCGGAAGTTTGTGGCGACGCCGCGGAACTGAATCGGTGCCGGACGCGTGAACACGTCCGTCGGGAAACCATCCGTGTAAGTGGTGAGGAAAGGATTCAGCTCAAAGTTGCTGCGGGTGCCGCGGTCAAGGCTAACGGTGGAATTGAACGGAACGGATTCACCGCGATTCGGCGACCCGCCCTGGTTCTCTTCACCGCCGTAGAAAATGCCGTAACCGGCGCGGACCACAGTCTTGGTGGTGAGCGCGTAAGCCGCACCAATTCGCGGGGAGAAGTTGGTCTTATCCCAGGGGATAAGATATTTGTCAACGGAGCCGCGAACCACCTTGACATTCGGGAACGCCGTAGCGAAGTTGGGCGGCAATGGTGCGTCCTGATCCTTGCCCTTGGGAATGAACAGGGTTAAGTTAGTGAAATCAAAATTCGATTGACGCCCGAACCGCTCGCTGATGGGCGAGAAGACCTCGTAGCGCAGGCCGATGTTGAGGGTGAGCTTGGAGTTCACCTTCCAGTCGTCCTGGCCGTAGAAGGCCCACGCCATCTTTTCGGAAGAAATGAAGTTCGTGGTGGAAATTTGGGCGGTGGATGGATAGCCTAGCAGGAACGCTGCAATGCCATCACCGGTGTTGCCCTGGAATGCGTTCTCTGGATTGTTGTTGCGGTCACGACCGAAATCGTACTGGCCGTGCGGGCTAGGAACCTGGAAGAACGGAAACTTGATGGGGCGGAACTCGGCGCCAAATTTGTAAGCATGGCTGCCCTTGTTGATTGCCACATTCTGGATAAAATCCCAGACGTTGTTGTATTCCTTGGTTGGAAGCCAATTGGTTGCACCAACCTGAGAGTATCCCGCGATGCCTGTTTGAGGCAGACCGCCATTAAGCGGGCCTGTCGGGTTGTAGCCGCGGATACCGAATTCCTTGAACAGATCCTTGTCGGAATTGGCCTGCACCCGTTCAGTGACCAGACGCGTGAACGCTGCCCGTGTTTCCGTAATAATCGAAGGCGACCAAACGCGGGTATAGCTAAGCATGGCGTTACGCGCCAAGTTGGTTTCGTTTTGACCAGCGAACCCGCCTGAGTCGATTGCGGACGGCAGAGGAGTACCGTTGAACTTACGCTCTTCCGACCAGCTCACGCTTCCGAAAATGCTGTCTTTTTGGCTAAGCTGGTGATCGATCCGAAGATCGCCCTGGTGAACGTCCTGCGTGCCCGATACGACGTTGAAGTAGTTGTTCGCGGGCAAGCGCGAGGCCAGATTCTGGTTCGGAGCGGGGAATAAGTCGATAAGCTTCTTCGCAGCAGGATCGAAACGGCTTACGGGAATGACGTTGCCCGGGAACGGATCGCGGACAAAGCCGCCATTCGGGCCGGGACGCGTGGTGAGTATGTCGTAAATCTGGCCTTCGCGGACCGTTCGGCCCAAGGAGTCTGTTCCGAGCGTTGCTCCCAGCAGGCTTGAGAAATCTCCGTTTTTGAACTCGGGCCGAGGCACAGTTCCTATAAACGTAGAGCCGAGACCAGCCACCGCACCGCCGGTAGAACGAATCTTTGTCCCCTGGTAATCGGCGAAGATAAACGTGCGGTTTTTGATGATGGGAGCGCCAACAGCGGCGCCGTACTGATTCTGCTTAAAGGGTCCGCGATTGCGGCCGGCTTTGTTCGATTCCCATTGGTTGGCGTCGAGTTTGTCGTTCTGCAAGAATTCGAATAGCGTTCCGTGTACTTGATTCGTACCGGACTTGATGGTTACGTTGACGACGCCGCCTGCGCCGCGACCATACTCGGCGTTATAACCATTGGTGAGAACGCGCATTTCGCCGATGGCCTCCACCGAGGGTCCGATGACGTACGAGGTCTGATTGATGAAGTCGATGACGTTGACGTTGTTATCGACGCCGTTGAGCAGGAAGTTGTTCTGACCGTTGGAGCGTACACCGTTAGCGGAAAAACCGCCGCCCGCGGTGTCACGAGCGCCC
>JANYCV010000311.1 GCA_025360145.1 Acidobacteriaceae bacterium | reverse complement strand
GCTTGGCTCGCAGGCCGATCAGCCGATTGCAGCGCTGCTGAAGGATCTGAAGGCCTCCGGGCTGCTGAAGGACACGCTGGTAGTGATCGGCGGAGAATTCGGCCGCCGGCCGTGGATCGAAACGCAGGGCCGCATCAACGTTCAGAACGGGCGCAATCATAACAACGCAGGCTTTACTTATCTGTTGGCCGGTGCTGGCGTGAAGGGCGGGACCACTTACGGCAGCACCGATGAGTTCGGCTACAAAGCCGTGGAGAAGCGCGCTCATGTGCATGATCTTCACGCCACCATCCTGCACTTAATGGGTGTGGATCACACTCGGCTGACGTACAAGTACACCGGCCGCTTCTTCCGCCTGACCGATGTTGCGGGCAACGTGATGAATGAAGTGCTGGCCTAATCGGCGGGCTTGTGAACCAGATCGACAATCGCCTTGAACAGCCGTGACTTTACCTCATACCGCTGCGGCGCGTGGGTGACATACCGCACAATCACGTCAAGCCCATTCGCGGACGGACGCAGGTCCACCGCTGGCTTCGCCGAGAATGGACGGCTTCCATACTGGCGCGTCACCCGCTCCCAATCCTGCTCCGCCGCGCCGGAATCGGCCTCTGTCTCTTTCTCCACCCGTTCCCGGATCTGCATCGCCAGGTGATAGGCATCGCCCGTCGCAGGTAGGGTTAGGCGCAGTTCATCCCACAACCACTGGCCGGCCGTGGAAAAGTTGAAGTAGTGGTTCTCAATGGCGAATTTGTTCACGAACGAGACTCGCCTGCCGGTGGGGTGCCCCGTGCTCGCGCCTCCGGTAGTTTCCAGCAGCACCGTCTTCAGCACGCCAACGTCGATCACTTCGCCGCTTACGCCTTCGATTTCCACCCAATCGCCGACGCGAATTCCGTTGGGCCCCATTAACGCAAACCATCCGAAGAAGGCGACGATGTAATCCTTCAACACAACCGTGAGTCCAGCGGTGGCCAGCCCGATCATGGTCGACATTTGATTGGGTACCCCAAAGACAATCAGCAGAATAAGCAGCGCGCCGATCAACTGAATCGCGATCGTCGCCACAACGCGAAGGTGATGCAAGCGCTTCCGGTCCGTCTGGCGCGCGAAGGACCTGCGGACCAGCGAATCAATCAACAACACCGCCAAAAGAATCGCCAGAATCGCGGATAGCGACATCAGCATGGCGTGCAGCACGACGCGCCGGTTAGTATCCACCACCCCGGCCCAACGCTGGTAGACTCCGGCCAGTTGCTGCGTGTCCTGACTCCTCTTGTCCAGTTCCGCCAGCGTCTTCACCTGGTTGGACAGATGCCGCAGCCGTTCGACAAGGGCGGCGGTCTCCTCTTCATCAGCGGTTTCCGCGGCGGCGGGTGGCTCGTTGCGCAGCATTTTCTCCAGCGCATTGTGCTCACGTTCCAACGCAGCTTGCCGGCTGGCCGCCTGCTGATGAGCCGTCTCCACCTGCCTGGAACGGTGGCGCAACGCCAGCAACCTTCCGATCTGCGCGCTGAATTTGGTACTGTTTCCGGCCACAATGATCTTGGTTTGTGGAGTCGCCGCGTGCTGCCCGGCATCGTGCTCCTGCACCAGCCTTTGTAACTTCGCATGTTGGTCGCCTCCCTGCCGTGCCAAGTCTTCCTGCGCGTCGTCGAGCTCATCCTGATCGAGGGCCAACTGCGCCTTCGCGAGGTCCAATTGTCCGGTGGCTTCCTCTTTCGTCAATTTCGCCATGCGCGCCTCGTCCCGCGCGATCCGCGTTTTCAACTGCGCGATCTGGGCCGTAAGCGCTTTGAAAGGGCCGGTTACCGGTGCGGTGGAGGCGGTGGCTTCCCGTAGCGCGCTGGCAAAAGCCTGGTCCAGTTCGTGATCGGCAAGCCGCAATGCCTCGTGGGCAAGCGCCTGCTCCGCGCTGGTGTCCGCCATACCGGCCATGTGGCCGGCCGTCTGCATTAGCCGTTCATCCACCGGGGACGGCAGTTGCTTCGCGGCGGAATCTTTGGGGACCGCATCGCTTGTCAGATATGCGCCCGCGACGCAAGCCACCGCCAACACCGCTAGTCCCGCGGCCAGTTTATGTTTCCTAATCGCTCTCATGCACCCTGTTAGAGATAGTACACTCGAAAGACCGTGAAACGCTTTGCCCGTCTAGTTGGATTTCTCATCGCCGCGCTCGTACTGCTGGTGGCGGGCGGAGCTTTTTTCTTCGATGCAAATCAGTTCCGGCCGCTGTTGGAAGCAGAGTTGACAAAGACGCTGGGCCGCCAGGTGAAGCTCGGCGATCTCAAACTCGCCCTGCTGTCCGGCGGCGTCACCGCATCGGACCTCTCCGTGGCGGACCATCCATCGTTCAGCCAAAGGGCCTTCCTGCGCGCGAAGTCGTTGCACATCGGGGTGGAACTCAGGCCGCTGCTTCTGTCGCGCCAACTGAACGTAACCGCTCTCACCGTGGAACAGCCGGACATTGTCTTGATGCAAGCCGCTTCCGGCGAATGGAACTTCTCTTCGACCGGAGTGAAGGCGCCCGCGACTAAGGAAACGGCGTCTGCCCCGGCGAACAGGATCGATCTCTCAGTGAAGCTGATACAAATCACCGGCGGCCGCCTTACGGTGAGCTCCGCGAAAACTGGAACGAAGCCTGAGATTTTTGAACATGTGAATGTGGAAGTGAAAGACTTCTCCGCCGGTTCGAGCTTCCCGTTTTCCCTGTCGACAAAACTCGCTGGTGGCGGCGAGGCGACGATTCACGGAACGGTGGGGCCGATCAATGCGACGGATGCGGCGCGCACTCCGGTAGAAGCAACCATAGGCATCAAGCAACTCGAACTGAAGGGCCCCGGCTTCACCGGAGTGATCGCGATAGATGCCGATGGTTCCATCCGCGGCCAAAAAGTACAGGCCAAGGGCCGGATCAAAGCGGAACGCTGGAAAGTGGCTACCAACGGGTCGCCCGCGTCAAAACCCGTTGAGTTCGATTTCACCATCGACCATGACATGCAGCGCCGCGCCGGTGTGCTAAGCCGGGGTGAGATTCATTCCGGCAAGTTGCAGGCGGAGCTATCCGGTTCCTACAGCCTTCACGGGGAGTCCGCCATCGTGAACATGAAGTTCGCCGGCTCGAACATGCCCGTGCCTGAGATCGAAGCCATGTTGCCGGCGCTTGGCATCGTCCTTCCCTCCGGCGCGTCGTTGCAGGGAGGCACTGCCGCAGCCCACCTCACGCTGGAAGGTCCAACCGGCCAGATGGTCACCGCGGGCACAGTGTCTCTCAACCAAACCCGGCTGGCTGGATTCGACCTGGGCTCGAAAATGAAGACCATCGCGTCACTCACGGGGATCAAAGTGGCGCCCGATACGGAGATCGAGGTCTTCAGCGCCGACGTGCGCCGGGCACCGTCCGGAACCACCGCCGATGCGATCAGCCTGATTGTCCCCTCGGTGGGCGAGCTGACCGGAGCAGGCACTATCAGCCCGGTTCACGATCTGGATTTCAAGATGACGGCGAAGCTGCACACCTCAGGAGGCGTGATGGCGGCGCTGGGACAGAAGGGGGACACGACGGTCCCGTTCTTCATTCGCGGCACCGGGACGGCTCCCAGTTTTGTCCCCGACGTGAAAGGGATCGCGTCTGAGAAGGTGAACTCACTGCTGAAAGGGGAGGATCCGGCGAAGGCCGCGAAAGGGCTGCTGGACGGTTTCTTCGGCAAGAAGAAGCCGAACTGACCCGGGGTCCGCGATCCTAAAAACGGCACTTCACCTATTGATCGAAAAGCCCCGTGCTTCCAAATAGTCGAGGCAATGCGTGTCTTGGGTTTTAGGCGCAACCAACTGCCGTTTTTAGGGTGATGGGTTACGTGACTGCGGCCCTGGTAATTTCCGCGATCGACCGCGTTCCGCACTGCTTCATCACCAGTTCCAATTCAATGCGCAAAATATCCAGCACGCGTTCGACGCCGGGCTGGCCAAACGCCGAGAGTCCCCATATATAAGGACGGCCGATGCAAACCGCGCGGGCGCCCAAGGCGAGTGCCTTGAAGATATCCGTTCCTCTGCGGAAGCCGCCGTCGATCAATATCGGAATGTGGGAGCCTGCTCCGTCCAACACCTCCGGCAGGCATTCGATGGCGCCCCGGCCGCTTTCCTCCGCCCGGCCCCCGTGGTTGGAAACGATGATGCCGTCCACGCCGTTCTCGACGCAGAGTTTGGCGTCTTCCCGCGTCTCAATGCCCTTGATCAGCAGCTTCATCTTCGTCAGGTTTTTCAACTTTCGGACGTGCTCCCAGGTCAGCCCGGGATTGCCAGTGGTGATGCCCGCCATGTCCATGCCGGTGAACATCGGCTTGCGGCGGAAGAAGTCCTCGGGTTTGGCGCCATGGCAAGTCACGCATTTCCGGCTGTCCAATCGCTTGAAGCGATCCGCCGTTTCGGTGTGCCTGCCGGCCTGTGTATCGACGGTCAGCGCCAGCACCGGAGAGCCCGCGGCTTCGGCGCGCCGTACCAGTTTTTCGGTGATCTCCCAACGGGAAGTGGGATAGAGCTGATACCAGACGGGCCGCCCCACGGCTTCGGTG
This sequence comes from Acidobacteriaceae bacterium, assembly GCA_025360145.1. GTDB lineage: Bacteria > Acidobacteriota > Terriglobia > Bryobacterales > Bryobacteraceae > JANXXV01. The sequence goes on along the minus strand of JANYCV010000311.1, from coordinate 22,972 downwards.
ACTTCTTCCACGGATGTATTCGTCGCGGTGGACAGAATCTGGAGCGTTCGTTTGGACCGCGCCGCGCGCGCCACCGGAAGTTCACCTTCGGCGTGGAATGCTTTCTGGTTCCCAACCGGTGCGAGGATGATTGGGGTCTCCCAGGACGTGCCGAACAATTCGATACTGAGGCCCGCACGCCGGATGTCCACCAGCCGTCGCGGACGGAGATGGATCTTGCTGAACCCTTCGCGGTTCGCCTTCAACGTCAGATCGTCGTCGACTCCGGTGGCCAGGTAGCCGAAATGCGCCGGCGGGAGGGCTTGCCGGGCTGCCGCCTCGAAGTCCATTACGTTCAGCGCTTCCGCCGGATCGGCAATCACCGTGGCCGCTTGTTGAGCTGACAAGATAGGGCTCGCCGCGAGGAATTGGAGAAAGCGGCGGCGGTTCTGGAGGAGAGCAGGCGGAGTGACGGGCATGGAGAGCTTCAGTCTATAAAGCCCTCCCGGTACAGGTCAAGCGGCACTTCGACGTCGAAACGTGACATACTGATCAGCCATGAAGAAGTCCCTGCTCTCAGTCATCGCGATAACAGGCCTCTGTTACGGAGCTTCGGAGACTCCTCTCTCCATTCGACTGCTCACGAGCCTGCCGTCGCCTCAGGCAGTTGGATCGCCCATCGGGCTGGTTCCTCGAATCGAAAACTCGGCAGCCGGAATGCATGTATTCCGGTACAGCATCAGCGTGGACGGCCGACCGTTCCGCATTGTCCGCGATTTCAGTCAGCAAACAGATTTTGTATGGAATCCGGTCCTGTATGAGCATGATGCGAACTTGCGCGTTACGGTTCGGAACAACAAGACCAAAGATATTGCGAACGCTGAAATACCGTTCCGGATCATCGCCAGAGTGAAAGGTTCGATAGTGGCGGTCACGTCCACCTCCAACCCGCTGATAGCCCTGCTCAGCGCGCCGCCGTGTCCTGAGGGCAGCCAGTTTCGGGCGGGTTTTCGCCGGCAAGGTGAAGAGGCAGTGAGTCGTACGGCTTCGCAGCCATGCAGCGGTTCGCGAAGCAACAACGTCTACGTGGCGGGGATGCGGGCCGACACCGGCTTTCAGATCCGGTCCGAGGTGGTGAACGCCGGTAAGGTCAAGCCGGGATCCTGGATCCCGTTCCGCACCGGTTTGCTGGACGGCGATTTTCCCGCCGTGTCGATTCCAGTGCCCCGCGCCAGTGGTTCCACCGCTGCCGATCCGGTACTGATTCACAGTATTTCGAGTCTCGGCGCTGGCAAGCGCCCAATGGCGACGGACATGGATGGCAATGTTATCTGGTACATGCGTAACGCTGATTTTCTAACCCGCGTGCTGCCTGGAGGACGATTTCTGGTACTGGCCGAAGGGGCTAACGCGGCGAATGACATGAGGCGCTTGCAGGTTGTGAGGGAAGTGGATCTTGCCGGACACGTAATCCGTGAAACCAACATCAGCAGGGTGGCGGAGCAACTGGAAGATCGCGGCATTCACTCCGATTGCAAGAAGGATGGGAAAGAGTGTGTCTCAGGTTTCCACCATGAGGCAATCCGTGTGCCGAATGGTCATACATTGGTCATTGCGGGGCTGGAGCGCATGTTTCCCGCCGGGACGCAGGGCGCGAAGGAGCCAGTGGATATTCTGGGCGATTTAGTGATTGACCTGGATGAGGACTTCCAGGTTGCCGCGGTATGGAACTCATTCGATCATTTCGATATCAAGCGCGCCGCGCTGGGGGATGAAAAGTGTCAGGGCGGCGCTGGTAGAGGCGGTTGCGCTCCCATATTCCTGGCCGCACAAGCCAACGGATGGCTGCACAGCAACACGTTGAATTACATTCCCTCGACGGGTGACTTCCTGATTTCCATGCCGGAACAAAACTGGGTTCTGAAGATCGACTGGCGCAATGGGAAGGGCACGGGGAAGATCCTCTGGCGGCTTGGCGAAGGCGGAGATTTCACCGCGAAGTCGGACGATCCCGACCCTTGGTTCTCATTCCAGCACGATCCTGGATTTGAGCCGGCCGGTTCAAACCTGCTGTCGATTCTGGACGACGGCCACACGCGGTTCAAGAAGGATCCAAAAGCGCATAACCGGGGTCAAGTGTGGAAGCTGGATGAGCAGGCGCACACCGCGACGCTGGTACACAATGCGGACTTGGGCGTGTATGCGATCGCTGTCGGGTCGGCACAGACGCTATCGAATGGCGGACACACGTTTGAAGCGGGCTTCATCGATCTGGCCGCGCCGTACGGGCGGGCGGTGGAAACTTCGCCGGAGGGAAAAGTAGTTTACGCACAGCAGGTGGACGGCACGATCGTGTACCGCAGCTTTCGCGTTCCGGATCTGTACACGGCGCCGGTGAAGTAGATCTTCACGGATCGGAAACGAGTGCTGCTTGGATGGAAAGGCACGGCCTGCGACGTGGAAGGAAGGCCCAATTTATTTAACGAGGGAAGACTTACTTCGCGGTACTGCTTTGTTCCGGAAACAATCCCGGCATCCACCGGAAAGCCAGGGCGGCAGGGAATGCGAGACGAAGCGGCGCACGCGGATTTTCGGAAACCAGCACACCCAACTCGAGCAGAGCCGAAATAATGCGGCGCGCATGGCGGTCTCCGGCACCCACCACGCTGCCAGCTTCGCCGCGTGGAAGTTCACCGCGATAGAGGATAGCTTCCAAAATGCTGCCGGATTTTCGAGGCAGCGCGCCGAGCCTGATTTCTTCTTCGACCCAAAGGAGAATACGCGTGCGCAGGCGATCCGGCTGAACCAGGCTTTCCATGAAAGCGACTTGGTCAATGCAGGTCTTGAGGAAGAATTCGGTGAATTCAACCAAGGCTTCTTCGCTCAGATTGCCGCGGTCAACCAGGTCGTTGCGGCGCGTCAGATCACAATTGGCAAGGTGCGTCTTGTACTCGCCTACGTTCCTGGCAAGTCCCCGTGCTATTGACCACACGCCGCCGGTATCCAGCGTCTCCAACATTATTGCGTGAGACATTAGCCGGGCCACACGCCCGTTGCCGTCGGGAAAAGGGTGGATCCAAAGTAGCCTGTGGTGCCCTGCCGCCGCCGAGAGGATGGTATCGGTTTTGCCGAGGCGGCCGTAAACCTCTTCGAAACGCTTCAGAAAGCGCGGAACTGCGCCCGGACTTACCGCAAGGTGGCGCCCTACTTTGGACTCGCCACGGCGCCATTCGCCGGGAACGGCGCGAACGCGATCCTTGGTCCGTGCGTCTTCGACCCAAAGCATTTCTTCGGGAAGGTTCTCGCAAAAACGGCGATGGAGTTCACGGATGGCGTCCGCCGTGGCCGCCCGGCCATGAAGACCACCGCTGTCGATCCATACCTGAACGGCGATATGCGCTTTGGCCTCCAACTGGAGGTCACGCTTCTTTGTGTCCTGGCTGTAATCGTTCTTTAAGGCCCGTTCGATATCGACGGGATGCGTATCGTGCCCTTCAATCAAGTTGCTGTAGTAGCAGTTCATGGACCGTACGAGGTCTGCGAGGGATGTAAGCAGGCTGGAAGGGAGGCTGCGGCGAAAGCCTGCGGATTTCTGGACCAGCTCAAAGGCAAGGTCCGTTAGAGGCGGCCGGTGCCGCGAACCTTCTCCAAACAGAAGGGGTTCCATTGAGGAAACGGTTTCGTGGCGATCTTTGACCGCTGAAATGTCGGCTTCTATGTCCGCATCTTTGATGCCCATAAGTTAAGGTATAGCAGTAGTTTACGGGGATTGCAAGATGTGATATGGCCGATTTAATGTCCGCTGGCTTGGCCGCTTGCGGTGTGGTGGGCCCTGAAGGATTTGAACCTTCGACCAACGGATTATGAGTCCGCGGCTCTAACCGCTGAGCTAAGGGCCCTCGCTGGAATTATACCCTGGGTGCGGTCTTTAGCAATGTGACAATCGCCTGCGCCTCGGCGGAGAGACCCTCGCCCACAGGACCCACCTTCTCCGCAGTCTTGAACTTTACGGATACTCGATCCAATTCAATCGCCATGGTCGTGGCCAGGTGCTGCCGGATCTCTATACGGTATTCCTTCAACTTCGGCTTTTCCAGGATGACAGTGGAATCGACGTTTACAATGCGATAGCCGCGCTCGGCGATCAGTGCGCAGACATGCCGCAGAAATTGCAGGCTGTCGGCGCCTTTCCATTGCGGGTCGGTATCGGGGAAATGCATGCCGATGTCGCCCAGGGCGGAAGCTCCTAGAAGGGCGTCCGTGATGGCGTGCGAGAGAACGTCGGCGTCCGAATGCCCTTCCAAACCAAATTCGGAAGGGATGCGAATCCCGCCCAGAATCAAGGGGCGGTCGGGTGCGATGCGATGGTTATCCCAGCCGAGGCCGGTCCGGTACTCGCTCAAGATGGCATTCGTCCGGCCGATTCGGAGGCGAGGAACAGCCGGGCGAGCTCCATATCCGTGGGGCGAGTGATCTTGATGTTGCGGTCGCTGCCGGGCACCACGCTGACCTCGATTTGCTCCAGGCGTTCCACCAGGCTGGATTCATCGGTGCCGGTAAACTGGTCGTCCCGAGCCTTCTCAAAGGCCTTCTTCAACAGGTCGTAGCGGAAGACCTGCGGGGTCTGCGTCAGGATCAGCCGTTCCCGTGTGAGAGTCTGACGGATCTTATTGAGGTGTACCTGTTTGACGGTGTCCACCGGAACGATGCCAACAATCGCCGCGCCAGTCTCAGCGGCTTGCTCAATCACTTTTTCAATGATGGCGAGGTCAATGAAGGGACGGACCGCATCATGGATCGCGACAAGGTCTGTGTCCGGGCTCAGGCTATTGAGGGCATTCTCTACGGATTGCTGCCGGCTCTCGCCGCCTTCTACCAAACGAATAGGTTTGGTTTGCGATTCCTTCGATAGAAGTTCGCGAGCCCATTCGATGTCCTCTGCACGCAGCGCAACGACGATTTCCGTGATCCGCGGAGAAGCTATGAATTTGCGGATCGTGTGCACCAGAATCGGCTGGCCATCGAGAAGCATGAACTGCTTGCGGCTGGTACCCGCCTTTTCAGGCTGAATGCGGCCCATACGGGTGCCCAGCCCCGCCGCGGGGAGGATGACGGAGACTTTCATATTCGGATCTTTAGTTTAGCGCAAGATACAGAGCAAGGCGCGGAATTCGGTTCGAGCCTTGGAGGTTCTAGGACTGAAGGCCGGCGGCCGCTGTAGATTGCTCGCGGTGCGGGCGGGTTTCAAGTTTTTCGTAAACCGAGTGAGTTCGCTCATCGAAGCGTCCGAATATCATCTTTCCCGCCGTGGTTTGCAGGACGCTGGTAACGCCGATGTCGATGGTTTTCGAGATCATCTTGCGAGCGTTGTCCACCACCACCATAGTGCCGTCATCCAGGTAGGCTACCCCTTGGTTATATTCTTTCCCTTCTTTCAAGATGAAGACCCGCATGGTCTCGCCCGGCAGAACAATCGGCTTCAACGCATTGGCCAGCTCATTGATGTTCAGGATCTCCACGCCGTGCAACTGTGCGACCTTATTCAGGTTGAAATCGTTTGTCACCACTTTGCATCCGTAGGTCTTACCTAGCTCCACCAGCTTCATGTCGACGTCACGGATGTTCGGAAAGTCATCCTCCATGATCTGGATGTGCAGTTGCGGCATTTTCTGGATGCGCTGCAGAATATCGAGCCCGCGCCGGCCGCGGTTCCTTTTCATGGAATCGGCTGAATCGGCGACCATCTGAAGCTCGCGCAGAACAAACTGCGGAATCACTAGCGTGCCGTCGAGAAAGCCCGTCTCCGCGATGTCGGCGATGCGGCCGTCGATGATTACGCTGGTGTCCAGGATGTTGAACGAATGGCGCGTCGACTTTTCACCCCCGATGAGTCCGCCTAGCACCGTAAGGTCGAGCAGATCGCCTTTGGAAGCACCGATGGTAATCCCTACATATAACGAGACGGCAACAATGCCGATCTCGACGAAGGAAATAGTGGCAGGGTAGAGGGGTTGAATCCTGCCAACAACTAGCGAGACAAGAAATGCGCCCAACAGCCCGAGGGTAGCACCTAAAGAAGCTCCGATAAGGCGCTGCAGACTGGCGCGCTTGATCCGAATCTCGACGAAGATGGCTGCCAAGGCAAGTAGAAAACCCGCCAGACCAGCTAGCGGGCTATCCAATTGAAATGGCTTAAGAAAAAAGGCGATGAGGCCCAAAAGAAGAGCGAAAGCAATGCGTATTACAAGCAACTCATTCACGGATCTCCACGTCTGCGGACCAGGCGTGTCACCGGTCCGCGCAGATTGAGATAAGTCTATCGCGTTGTCGACGCTTCTGCAAATAAACAGTAGCGATAAGTTACCTCACGGCGGCCGGGTTCACAAATAACGTGACGGAGACCGGCGTGGCGCGAATGAAGCTAAAGAGCCTTTGCCAGCTCTTCTGCGAAAGCACTTTGCGGGCCCTGATTCTCTTTAGCTGGCCGCTTGTGCTTCTTGCCTGCGCGCCGATTGCGGTCTAGAGCGTTCTGCGGCGGGCGTGCGGATTGTACTCCAGCTACCGCGGCTGGTGCTCCTACTCCAACCAACTGCCGGGACTTCGGCGGCTGCGCCGGGTTTGCGCGAAGGAGACGATCTTCAAGAGGTGCACGATCAAACCGGCGGATGATGGAATTCATCTCTTCGGCATTCGGAGCATCAATGAAGGCGAATCCCTTCGATTCCTGTGTTTCCGGGTTGCGGATTACCTTGACAGCATCCGAAACCAGGCTTTCTGCGGTAAGCCACGACTTAATATCGTCAGCGGTTACCCAGACGGGGATATTTCCGAGAAATACAGTAAAGCTCATTCTTTAGGTTTATTTACTCCGTGGGGATTTTCGGGACCGGGTTCCAGTTGATCGGTCCATCTGAAGCAACACCATACTAGCACACTCGAATGCAAGTGGGAAGCGGAAAAAACGCGCAAGGCGTGGCTATCTTGCTGGAATGGTTATGAATAAAAGTTCAGGATCGTCCCCGTGCAACATTTGAACTACGCGACGTAGGCTAACGGTTGTAGTTGGGCGTCACACCCCGGAGATTCTGCCACACTTGATTACATGCCTCCACCGTGGTCTGCGGCAGCGCGCCATCCTCCATTTCGCGGATGTTGTTCTTCAACTGGTCCAGATGAGAGGCACCCAGAATCACGCAATCGGCAGCGGTGTGGTGCAGCAGCCAGTTTAACGACAGGCTCACCATGGAACGGCCCGCCTCCGCCGCCACCGTCTTCAGCCGGTCCACTGCATCGAAATAAGCGGGATGCCAGTACCGGTCGAGGTACATCTGGTTACCGTCGAAGCGCGAGCCCTCCACCGGGGTTTCGCGGAGTTGTTTTCCCGTGAGAAGGCCGCCGGCAAGCGGATTATAGACCACTGTGGATACGCCAAACTCCTTGCACATCGGGAGGTACTCCTGCTCAATACCCCGTGCCAGCAGGTTATACATCGGCTGGCTGATGCGCGGGGCCTGATAGCTCTGGCGCTGGGAGATGGAGAACATTTGCGCCACCTGCCATCCACTGTAGTTGGAGCACGCGACATAGCGGATTTTGCCCTGCCTTCGAAGCTGGTCCATCGCTTCGAGAGATTCCTGGATAGACACATCGTCGTCGGGCCGGTGCAGGTAATAGATGTCCAGATGAGCGGTACCGAGGCGCTTAAGGGAATCCTCCACGGCGCGCAGAATTGCTTTCTTCGACAGTCCTCCCTCATCGGGACCCGGACCCATTGGCCCCCGCACCTTACTGGCAAGCACTACCTTGTTGCGGCGCCCCTTGAGCGCATTGCCCAGAAATACCTCGGACCTGCCTTCGTTGTAGACATTGGCGGTGTCTATGAAGTTGACGCCATTCTCCAGACAGAAATCAATCATGGAAATGCTGGCGGCCTGGTCCGTCTGGCCCCCGAAGGTCATGGTTCCGAAGCAAGCCCGCGAAACATGCAAGTCGGTGTTCTTCAGTGTGATTGTCTGCATCTTTCCACCTTAGCGCGGAATTAGTCCGTTAGAATCGAGGCCAGCGGCGAACCCACGGTACCGTTCATTTTTAGTCCCAATAATGCGGCGATTGTAGGGCCGATGTCCAGATTTCGAACCTCCGGGATACGGCTGTGCGGGCGGATGCCGCGGCCCCAGGCAATAAAGATCGCGTTCATTTCGGGGTCGGTATTGAGATAGCCGTGGCTCCCCAGCGAACCAACGGCTGCTTGAGAAACGACGTCCCCTTGATCGCCGCCCGCGAAGCTGTAACCGTCTTTGGCGGCAAGCACCAGGTCGGCCATACGGTGGTTTTTTGCCGGGCCGGGAAGCCCCAGGGCGGCGTATTCCGATGGCTCAACGATGCGTTCGATGCCCTCCACTCCCTGGAGCGCCGTCTTAATTTCCGCCGCCGTCTTGCGGCCCTTCAAATAGACCATCGCCGTGCCACCCTCCGGTATGATCCGCGCATCCTGTTTAATCAGCACCTGCGGGCGGATCTGGCGCTTTACCACTTTGAAGCCATGATCCGCCGTGACGATGATGGTGGTGTTCGCCAGAAGCTTTGCCGATTCCAGGGCGCGGTAAAGTTCGCCCACGCGCGCGTCTGCAAGAGCCAGCGCAGTCAGGCTGGCCAGGGATTTCGGGCCAAATTGGTGATGTACGCTGTCTGTGGCCAGTAAGTGGAAAAGCATCAGGTTCGGGCGGTGTTTTTGCATGATGTAGATCGCGGCCTGCGTCCATATCTGGTCCCGGTACTGGATGGTGTGATGGTTGCGCGCGCAGATGTTTCGGGTATTTGATGGTGTACAATCCCGAACCCGGCGGCCGGAACCAAACAGGGGAATCGGTTACGATGTTGAGGTTTTAAGGTCCGCAGGAGCCGGCGGCCCGTCGAACCGCGGTAATCATGACGTTTTCCTGTTCCCCTTCCTTATTCCTACGTCCATACTCCTCAAGCAGTTCCAGTGATTTGTGGATTAAGCGGCAACCCTCTAATCTTCTTCCACGTTCGAGTTCCAGAACGCCGAGATCGTAGTTGCTTGTGCCGAATTTGAAAAGCGATTGCAATACCAGCGGCGCGCCGGCACTAACGCTGACATACAGGTCAATAGCGCGGCGATAGTCGCGTCTGGCGGCGTTATGATCACCCAGTTTGTTTTCGTCTCTCGCCAGTTCGTGCAAGGCAAAAGCAAGCCGGTCTTTGGCCCGATGGTCATCCGGATTGCGTGCGGTTATTTTTTCCCGGAGTGCAACACTTTCGCGCATACTGGCGGCGGCGGCAGCATAGTTGTGCAATCGATAGTGGGCCAGGCCAATGGCCGCCACATCGAAGGAGAGGTTCATTTGCGCGGCGGGAGACGAGGGATCCCGGAGAAGGAGTTTTTCGTCGAGTTCGCGGGCTTTGGCGGCATTTTCGATGGCGCGCTGGAATTCGTTTCGATCATGCCAGATTGACGAGAGATTGCGGTACACAAGCGCAACGCGTTGGGTAAGAATGGCGTTTTTGGAGGGGTCGTTGCCCAACGCTTGTTGCCAGATGGCGGCGGAGCGTTCAAAGAGCGAGACTCGTTGTTTTACGTCGGCTGCAACGCCGGCAAGAGCGAAGGCGGCAAGAGCAACTTCGTCCGCCGAATCCTTGTCGCCGATGGTTGCGGATTGCTCTGCCAGGGCCATGGATCGTTCGGCGTACTTCACTGCGTCAGCGCCTCGCCCATACCAAGTTGCATGGCGGGCGGCGGCGTCAAACAGATGCGCGGCAGCCCGCAACGAGGCGGGCCGGGTGGGATCTACGCGCAGCAGCACATTTGTTAACGCTTCGCCCTTTTGCAGAGCCTCGGTGGCAGTCTGTTTGTCGCCCACATTAGACTCTCCCATGGAACCGGAGACCCGCGCCAGTTCAATGTAGGATTCGATGATCTCCCGCATCAATGGGGGGCTGTTCGCGGCGTCTTTGCCCAGCGCTTCTAAATAAACGAGCGTCTTTTCGATCAGCAGTTTCCGCAATGCGACGGTGCCGTTGATTGCGGCTAACTTGGGTTGAATCTCGTGGATGACGGTGTAGGTCAAACGGCGGGCTTCATCGAAGCGTCGTTGCGCGATCAGTCTTTGTTGCTCTGCCTGGCGGGCCAGCGCCAGCGAAATCCCGGCTCCGGCGACGATGGCCACGAACAGCGCCGCCATGGCGAAGGTCAACGCCTTGTTTCGGGAGCAAAAGCGGGCTGCGTAGTAGAGGCGCGATGGGGGACGGGCCAGGATCGGACGGCCATCGAGGTATCGCCCGATATCCGCCGCCATCTCCTCCGCGGAGGCATACCGGCGCCCCGGATCCCTGGCAAGCGCTTTGGCCACGATGGCATCCAGATCTGAAGCTAAGCCCCGACTGACCGTACTGGGCGGCGCGATCTCTTCCACGGCTATGCGATTCAGAATTTCGGTTCGCGTACCCGCCGCCTGGGGATTATGGCCGGTCAATATCTCATAGAGAAGTATCCCGAGCGAATAGATATCGGTGGCCAGTGTGAGGCGCTCCCCGAGCGCTTGTTCGGGACTTGCACAGGAAAGCGTGACGGGATTGAAAGCCGTTGCGTCGTTGTCCTCCATGCCATCTTGGTCCAACAGCCTTGCAATTCCGAAATCCAGGACTTTGACTTGTCCTTCCGCGGTCACCATGATATTGCGGGACTTGAGGTCGCGATGAATGATAAGGCGTTGATGAGCGTAGTGGATGGCGGCACAGACAGATTGGAAAAGCTGAAGCCGGCCTGCGGCGGAAACTTGACGCTTGGAACAATACTCCAAGATGGGCTCGCCTGAGAGAAGCTCCATTACCAGGTAACGCTGGCCCTGTGAAACACCGCCGTCCAACATGCGTACGATATTGGGGTGATCGAGAAGGGCGAGGATTCCGCGCTCGGCGATAAATCTGCGTTCGGCTTCGAGGGCGAACAGGCGGCCGCCAACCAATTTGATGGCGACTTCGCGCTGAAATTCGCCATCGTCCCGATTGGCGCGGTAGACGACCCCCATGCCGCCTTCCCCGATCTTCTCCATGAGGAGATACGGACCTATGCGCTGTCCGATGGGGATTGGAACATCGATTGCGACCTCAAGGAAGGACCCGGCTGCATGGTGCGCGGCCAGCAGCGAAACCACCTCTGCGCGTACCTGGGGCGGCAACGCCGTTAGAAGAGCTTCCCGTTCCGATGCGGGGACTTCCAAAACCCGGACGAAGACTTCGCGTATGGATGCCAAGTCAATCATGGCTCTCGCTCACTGAATGAAGATGCCCCATTATAGTGGGGTCTGCAAGGTGGACAATGCGCCAAATTTATTTCTTGACTAGGATTCAACGTGGATTGCGCCACTAGAGAATAGCCGGGTTGTGTTCCCAGGCTAAACGGAGGATCTACAGTGCGCATTTCGCTTGCAATTAGTCTGAGTCTATTTGCCTTGCCCTTGTGGGGCACGGTCATTATTTCCACCCTTCCCCAAACCTCGGGGGAAGTCAGTGCCGATGGCAATCTTGAAGTGGGAGCGGGATTCACCATGCCCGCCGGCCAGAGCTACAACTTGACGTCCATCACAGTCGTGCTGGGAGCTAGGTCCCTTTTCATCGTGGTTCCAGGCAGTGATGTTCATACTCAGCTGTTCGGTACAAGCGCGGGAAATCCCGTGGGACCGGCATTGGTGACGTTTACGCCGCCAGCTTCCAACATCGCCCTTTTCACCACGGCGCCGTATACGTTAACGCCACTGTCACCTTTCGTTTTGCATCCGAATACTACTTATTGGATTGTGCTGGGCGATAAGACGGATTTTTCCGCAGGCGGTGGGTTCTTCTGGTCACAGGGCGGCGTGGTGACCGGCTTGGCATCCAACGCGGGAGCCAGGCAAGGAAATACCGACCCGCCGCAAAGCGTAGTTGGTGCAAACGTATCGGCTGTAGCGTACCAGGTGGATGGCGTGGCGACTGCCGCCGAGACCGGCGCTCCGGAACCGGCGACGCTGGGCGGGGTTGCTCTTGGTTTGTTCGCAGTACTCACGCGAAAACGCCTACTGCGCCGCTCGGTTTAGTCTTCGGTAAAGCCAAGCCCGGGCAAAGCTCCACGTACGGGTTATCGAGGAGGCCGAGGTGTTCATCACTTCCGCGGTTTCTTCAATGGACAGGCCGCCAAAACAGCGGAGTTCCACAACTTGGGCGCTCTCCGGATCGGCTGCGCTGAGCTCCGAGAGAGCGTCGTTCAGGGCGAGGACATCCAAATCGGGTTCAAGCGCGACGGCGACGATTTTGTCGAGAGGTTCATGGGCCGCTCCGCCGCCGCGCTTCTTTGCCAAACGGTGACGTGCGTGCTCTACCAGGACGCGACGCATGACTTGCGCCGCCGCGCCGAAGAAGTGTGCGCGCCCGCTCCACTGCATGCGGTTTTGATCCACGAGGCGGAGGTATGCCTCATGTACCAGGGCCGTACAGTTCAGCGTGAGCGCGTGACGTTCATTCCGCAGCGCATGCTGAGCCACATGTTTCAATTCACCGTATACCAGAGGCATGAGATCCTCGAATGCTTTCTGGTCCCCGGCGCTCCAACTGTTTAGTAGATCGGTGATATCACGCACGTTCGACTATGATATGGGTCGCGTAGGTAGCGCGGCTTGGAGCGGACCTGGGGTCCATAGGCGGTAAGACAGGCCAAACTACGGACAGCTTGGTACCGCTCCCTTACGGTCGCGGCTCGGTTTGATCCTGCTTGGCCGCGCGCTTGAACCGAGTAGCAAACGTTCTTAGTTAGTTGCGGCGGCGAAAGTATAGTCCCGCCAGGAGTCCACCGGCTAACAGGGTGATGGTGGCTGATTCCGGGTTTTGATCGCCGACGGGGCCCGCGCCGAGGAACTGCACTGCGTCCACGAAGATGAAGCGGCCAGCGTTTCCGCCCGTGGTAATGGTAAGCGAAAGCTGAATCTGGGCGTAGCGGGCGGATTGTGTTACATCCTGGTTGATGAAGTGTGCGGTGTTGTGCCCGGGATCCCCGGCAACCTGGATGTGATCGCTGGCGATTGAGATAGTGGAGTGACATCTTCGCCGCGTCTCCCAAAAAAATGAAAGCTATTCCAAATCAGACACGCTTCTGGTGTGATACCTGGCGTGGGGGAACGTGTATTTGAGTGGACGGAAGAAGATCCGTCCAGATTTAGCAGATCGTAGCACGCTTGCAATGCTGGGCACCGTGGCGGCGGAGGTGCTCCGGCTGCGCGAGGAGAACAAGCGGTTGACGGCGGAATTGAAGGCTGCTTTGAAGCGGGCTAAGCCTGCGGTAAAGAAGGCCGGGCCGGCTGAGCCGGTGGAAAAGAAGCAGGTGCCGCGGCGGCAGGCATTGGGCAGCGGTCTGGCGCGGTTTCTGGGCGCGCGCCGGAGTTCATAAATTAGTCTAGAATTCTTGTTGTGAGGATATCCGCGTGAACACCTTTTGGATAACAATGCTGGCTATGCCTTCGCTGGCGGTGGCTGCCGGACGTATTCCGATGTGAAGCCGATTCTGCGGGAGCGGTGCGAGGGATGCCATCAGGCGGGTGAGATTGGGCCGATGTCGTTGGGGACTTACCAGCAGGCGCGGCCTTGGGCGAAAGCGATCCGGCAGGCGGTGATGGAGCGAACAATGCCGCCTTGGCATGCCGATGAAGAGACCAGCCGGCGAATTCGGAACAGCCGTGCGCTTGCTAAGCATGAGGTGGACGCGATTGTGAAATGGGTGGACGGCGGGGCACTGGAGGGCGCTGCCGTTGAGGCTACGGCGGGTGTGGCGCGGCCATCCGGATGGCGGTTGGGCAAGCCCGATCTGGTGATTCGGGTTCCGGGATACAAAGTTCCGGCGGGATGATGTTGCGCTTGCCGAAGTCGGCGATATCCTGCTCTGAAACTAACCCTGCGGCGATCATCTCCTTTGGGATGGCGTCGGAAATCGCCGGCCTTTCGGCGAACGACCAGGTGATCGTTGGGGCGTCCAGAATCGCCACCCAGTCCACTTCGGCCGTGGTCAAGCTGGCCGCATGGGCAAGATCGTAGACGGTGGGCGACTGCACCAGATCCGCTTTACTCTTCAGCGAATCCACCTTACCCGTTTCGCGAATAAACAGCCCGTTGTAGAGAACGCCGTGTTGGGCGGACGGCACTCCGGTCACCATGGATGTGTGGTTCGGCCAGGTAACAGTAGGATTCGTGGTGATCATGCGATCGGCAAAGGCCCCTTCCCGGGCCAAACGGCGCAGGTTCGGTACGGATAGCGCCGGATCCTGGAGCGCGTAGGCCGGGAAGCCGTCCAGTGTGATGAGTATGACGTGGCGGTCCTTTTGCGGCTGGCCCCAAACAACGGAGCAAGAGAGGAACAGCAGAGCGGAACTTTTCATAATGGTTTTCCCGTGATGGGATAGACGGGCGAATCCTCACGCGCGGTGCGCATGATGCCGGCGATCTTCGCCACGACTTCGGGATTTTGCAACGCGAGATCCTTCGTTTCGCTGACGTCATCCGCAAGGTTGTAAAGTTCGATGGGATTCGTCACGGAGGTTTTGCGAACGCCCTTCCAATCGCCAAGGCGCACGGCCTGGGTGAAGCCTTGCTCGTGGAACTCCCAGTAGAAATAGGCCCGGCCGGTAATCACCTTTCCAGCCAGCGCCGGGACGATGGAAATTCCGTCGATGGCCGAGGGCGGCGCGACGCCTGCAATTTCCGCAACTGTCGGCAGGAAATCCCAGAATGCCCACGGCTGGTTGCTCACCTGCCCTGGTTTGATCACGCCGGGCCACCTCGCCATGGCGGGAACGCGGACTCCACCTTCATAAAGATCGCGCTTGATGCCGCGGAGCGGGCCGCTGCTGTGGAAGAAATTGGGATGATTGCCCCCTTCTTTATGCGGCCCGTTGTCGCTGGTGAAGATAACCAGCGTGTTCTTGTCCAGACCCAAGGCCGCTAGTTTTGCAAGCAGAGTGCCGACGTCGCGATCGAGCCGGGTAACCATGGCGGCGAAATTTTTGTCCGGCTGGGGCCAAGGTTTATCGGAATAGGGCGCGTCCTCCGGGACTTCCATTCCGTTGCCGGACTCCTTCGTCAATTCGTTGTTCGCGTGCGGAATAGTGGAAGGGTAATAGAGGAAGAACGGATTATCTTTGTTGCGATCCAGAAAGCGGAGCGCCCGTTCCAGGAATAGATCTGGCGTGTAGCTGTGACGCTTGACTCCAAAGTTGCCGGGCAAGAAATACTCGCGTTCGTCTTCCCAGAGATGCGTGGGGTAGTAAGTGTGGGCGTGGCGCTGATCGAGGTATCCGAACCATTCGTCGAAGCCCTGGCGATTCGGAACGCCGGAATTGCCCGCGGTACCCAGGCCCCACTTTCCGAAGATGCCCGTGCGATACCCGGCGGACTTCAGCAGTTTGGCCACGGTGACGTCTTCAGGCAATAAGTCGGCTCGATTGTTGCCCCGAATTCGAGCATGCCCTGTATGCTTGCCTGTCATCAGCGCGCATCGGGAAGGCGCACAAACCGTACTGCCGGAATACGCAGACGTGAAGCGAATTCCCTCCGACGCCAGCCGGTCCAGGTTGGGTGTCTGAATCAGCTTTTGTCCATAACAGCCAAGGTCGCCGTAGCCAAGGTCATCCGCGAGAATGAATACGATATTCGGTTTCGGGACGCGCGGCTGTGCGGCCAGCGAGGAAGCAGCGAGCCCCGCAAGAAATTGCCGCCGGTTCATTTAAGCGAACAGCTCCATCACCGCTTTCCCTTTTCCATCTTTGGTCACATAGAACGGACGCTTCTCCACTTCGTAGGAAAGGTCTGCTGGAATTCCCATGGAACGGTAGATGGTAGCGTGCAGATCTTCAATGGTGACGGGGTTCTCAACCACTTTGCAGGGGCGCTCATCGGCTGTTTTTCCGTAAAGGGCTCCTTTCTTGATGCCGCCGCCGAACATCAGCACACTGCCGGCTTCGGTGAAGTGGCGATGCATTCCGTAGTGCTTTGGCAGCGTCATGATGTCGGGCTGTGTATCCGACTTCAGGACGTCCTTTCCCGGCTTGCCCTCCATGACAATATCGCGGCCGAACTCGCTGGCGAGAACGATGAGCGTTCGGTTCAACATGCCGCGCTCCTCCAGGTCGAGGATCAGTTGGGACACCGGCCCGTCGATGGATTGCTTCATTCCCATGGCGCGCACATGGCCATTTTCGTGAGTGTCCCAGAACCGGAAAGGAATGTATTCGGAAGAGACTTCAATGAAGCGCGCGCCTGCTTCGGCCAGACGGCGAGCCAGCAGACAGCCAAGGCCGAACTTGCCGGTGTTATAGATGTCGAAGCTCTTCTTCGGTTCCAGCGACAGGTCAAAGGCCTTGGCCGCGGGCGAACTGAGCAGACGATGAGCCCCTTCCACCGATCGCAGCAGCGACTCCTGTTGAAAACCGCTGCCGTGCTTCAACACCGGATTGTTGGCCTGCAATTTCCGGTAAGCTTCGTAGCGGCTATGGAAGCGGGCTTCGGTGAACCCGGCCGGCGGGCGAACGCGCGCAGTGGCATCGTTCGGGTCGTCAATCAGAAACGGTCCGTATTCCGCGCCAAGAAAACCGGCAGTGTGAAATGCCTTCACGGCGTCGCTCTCCGCGCCCAATTCCAGATTCTGGCCGATGTTGAGGAACGCCGGAACGTCCGGATGCCGGGCCCCGAGCGTGCGTGCGAGAAATGCGCCCATGTGAGGCACCAGCAGCGGCTGAGGCGGGGCGTATCCGGTGTGCCAGTGGTATTGATGCTTGGTGTGCAGAATCTGGCCCAGATCGCCAACGCGGTGGGTGCGAATGAGCGCGCCGCGGTCCATCACCTTGGCGATCTTTTCCAGGCCCTCTGAAATCTTGATGTTGTCCACCACGGTGTCGATCGGATCGAAAGTGCTAAGCACCTCCGACCCGCGCATGCCGGGCTCGAACGGGGTCTTCTTCTTCGGGTCGAACGTTTCGGTCTGCGCCATCCCGCCGGCCATCCAGAGCAGGATGAAGATATCGGCCTTTGCGGGGAGTGTCGCGGCGGAGAGTTGACGCGGCTCAGAGCCCGTGAGCGCAGCGAGTGCTGCACCGGCACCGGCGCGCATGAAATCGCGGCGGCTGAGAGGAGCGAAAAGTTCTTGTTCGATGCTCATGATATGTATTGGAACTCCGGCGACAGGAAAATCGCCCACAGCAAATCTTCCAGGCCAGCCGTTCCTGACTGCAACAGGTCCCTGGCGATCTGGCTTTCTTCCGCATTCGGATCACGGCCCAGGGCGTGTTGATAGATACGGGAAATCAGATGATCCGGCGATGCAAGTTTCGGCGGCTCGGGCACCGGCTTCGCGCCTTCCACTCTCACCAGTTGACGGCGGTTGGGCGTCTCGCTGAAGACGAAGGCGCGGATGGCGGGTGAGATGTCGCTGGTGGTTGAGCTTTCGTCCACTGCGAAGGTCGCGCGGAATCGCGTGTATCCTTTGCCTTTAATGTCGTAGATCAGATCCGACGGTACGTTGCAAAGCAGTGCGTTTTTGGCATCGGCCGCTTTCGGTTTCAGTTTGCCGGTTGGCGGCACAACAACCACCCCGTTCGGACCTTCGAACTCGGCCGAAGCCCAGCCGGCCTTCACCTTTTCAAGATCGTAGGAATCCTGGTCCACGGCCAGCAGGTGCAGCTCGTTCAAGCCCGTGATATCGATGTCCACCGGAACGGCGTTGGTGCGCACTAAACCGCTATCGAAAATGTTCGATGGAACGCGTTCCGGCTGGCCCGTCAGGCGCAGCGCACCCAGATGCAGCAACGTGGCCAGCGCCTGGCCGTTCACAAATTCCAGGGTCTGCAATGTAGTCGGGTCATTCAACCGCTCCGTGATCGCCAGGTCCCGCATGGGCCGCCCCAGCGCGCGTGCCAAGGGGTCTGTCTTCAGTTTCCAATCGCGGCTATAGGCGCCCGGCAATGGCCCATTCGCCACCTTCACCCGCCATTCCCCGGTGATGGACGAAATCGCGTCCGCGATCTGCTCCGCCTGCATCCGGCGAAATTGCGGCCCGCTGAATTCCTGCTTATTGTCTGTTGCGGGCAATTGGTAAGCCCGCGACGACATGATCTGGCGCAACAGATAATTTACGTTGTAGCCGTGCGCGGCGAAGTCCCAGGAGAGCCAATCGATCAGATCTTCGTTGAACGGCTTGGCATCCATGTCGTCGGCCGGTTCCACAATCCCGCGGCCCATCAACTTGCGCCAGATCCGATTCACGAACGTCCGGGCGAAGCGGCCGTTTTCGCGCATCGTGAAAAGACGGGCCGCGGCGGCTTTTCGTTCTTCGAGCGTCGCGTCTTCCGCCACGCTGCCCAGCTCCGGATAGAGAAACTTCGCGGAGGACATCTGGCCGGTGGCGATGTCGCAGCGTGCCAGTTCCAGCTTGTCCTTGGAGAAGAAACTGGCGAGTCCGTACGCATCCTTGAGCTTCCACGAGCTGATGAAGCTGTCGTGGCAGGAATTGCATTTGAGGTTCACGCCGAGGAAAACCTGGGCGCTGTTCTGTGCGGCCTGCATCACCGGCAACTGACTGGCGTTGACGTCGCCGCGCCAGTTGACACCGATCAAGAACCCTTCAGGGCCGTTCTTGGGTTCCGGATTCAGCAGACTGGCTGCGAATTGGTCATACGGCAGATTATCTTTGAGTGCGGTCAGCAGCCAGGGTGTGATGGATCGGCGGTCGCCGATGTACGTAACGCCCTCGTCGTTGTGCAACAGATCGTTCCAGAATGAGATCCAGTGCTGGGCAAAGTGATCCCGATTCGCCAGTAGATAGTCGATCAGAATTGCGCGTTTATCCGCGGCTCCGTCCTTAAGGAATTGGTCGCGCTCTTCGGGCGTGGGCAGAAGTCCCCACACATCCAGATAGGCGCGGCGAAGGAACACGGCATCCGAAACAGGCGGTTGCTTCAGGTTTAGAATTTCGTCGATGGAGGAAAGCGCGGGCTTTCGCAAGGCCAGCGGCGCTTTGCGGGATGCCAGCGTCGTGGACGGATTCCAGACCGCGCCAGCGTCCACCCAGGCACTGAGTGTCGCGATCTCCGCACTGCTCAGCGGTTCGCCGCTCATCGGCATTCGCGGCAGCAGCTTTCCGGTAACGCGCTGGATCAGCAAACTGCCGGCGCTGTCACCGGCGGCGATGGATGGCCCGTTCGCGCCGCCCTTCAGCAGTTCCGCGCGCGTGTTGACCGACAAACCGCCCTGGCCGCGGTCTCCGTTATGGCAACCGGAGCACCTCGCTACTAAAATGGGATGCACGTCCCGGGCGAAGTCGACAGGCGCACCTGTCCCGGTTCCAGCAGAGATGAGGATCAACAGTAGCGATTTGAGATTCATGCGAAGGCTGCTTTTTGAGTTTACTAAATGGGAGATACGCGATGTGGAATGACGACGAAGTATTGTTTGCAATGATGCGGCAAAAGCTGTTCACCGCCGTGGTTGGCGACGTGATGGATCGGCTGGGATTTCTGCATCAGTTTCTGCCGCCGTCCATCCGGCCCCTGCGGGACGACATGGTGGTTCTGGGGCGGGCGATGCCGGTGTTGGAAATCGATTCGAATACGCAGCCTTCCAAGCCCTTTGGACTGATGCTGGAAGCGCTGGACAGCTTGCGGAAAGGCGAAGTGTATCTGGCCTCGGGCGGCTCACCGAACTATGCCCTGTGGGGCGAACTGATGTCCACTCGTGCGATGCAATTAGGAGCCACCGGCGCCGTGATGATGGGTTATTCCCGCGATACACCGCAGATCCGCGCACTGGGCTTCCCCACGTTTTCCATGGGAAGCTACGCGCAGGACCAGGCGCCGCGCGGCCATGTGGCGGACTTCCGCGTGCCAATGCGGATTGGCGAAGTGGCCATTGAGCCGGGCGACATCGTCTTCGGCGATGTGGACGGAGTGTTGGTCATTCCCAGAAAGGCGGAGACGGAGGTTCTGACGCTCGCCCTGGAGAAGGCCGAAAAAGAAGACCTGGTAAGAACCGCGATTGAAAACGGCATGAGCACAGTGGAGGCGTTTGCCACTTTCGGCGTTATGTGATTACGTAAAACCCGGCAGTTGGAACTCTGTGGATCATGCCAAGCCGCTGAAATAGATCAGGATTTCAACTGCTTCGCGGTTCACTATTCTGGTGAGAACTGATTCCCTTGCAACTGTTTGCTGGCTAAAGACCTAACCGCTTTTGGGTGGCTCCAATTGCCGAATTTAGGATTACGTTTTGCGGCTTGCCGTCAAGAAATGCGGCGACGTTCGCCACCGCAATCTCCAGCAGGCGGGCGCGCGCTTCCTGGGTGGCCCAGGCGACGTGCGGCGTCACTACGCAGTTCTTCGCATGAAGCAATGGGTTATCCGCCGGCGGGGGCTCCTCCGAAAGAACATCCAGTCCGGCTCCTGAGATAAGACCTTGGTTCAGGGCATCGGCAAGGTCTTGTTCCTGAACCAGCGGACCGCGCGACGTGTTGATCAGCAGCGCCGTCGGCTTCATGCGGCGAAGCCTTTCGGCGTTCACAATTCCTTTGGTGGCGGGAGTTAACGGGCAATGCAGACTCACCACGTCGGACTCGCTGAAAAGCTCATCCACGTCCACCCAGCGGAATCCCGGATATGGCGGCGCGCCTGCACGGAAGTTCGAAGCTGCAATCACACGCATCTGCAACGCATCGGCGATGCGCGCCACCTGTTGACCGATTCGTCCCAGCCCGAGAATTCCCATTGTCTTTCCGGCCAGCTCCATCATGGGAGCCTTGACGAAACTCCAGTCCGGATTCGCCGACCATTCGCCGGATCGGGCCGCGTCACTGTGCAGCTTGATCTTGTGGCACAACTCAAGCAAGAGCGCGAATGCGGCCTGCGCAACGGAGGCCGTCCCGTAATTGGGAATATTGGTGACCACGATGCCGCGGGCAACGGCTGCTGCCGTATCGACAATGTTATAGCCCGTGGCCAGCACGCAGATGTGGCGCAGGAGCGGCAGTTGCTGTATGGTCCAGGCGGAAAGCGGCGCCTTGGTGGTGAGAACGATCTGCGCTTCGCGGGCACGCTCCACGATCAGCGATTCTGGAGTCCGGTCGTAAACCTTCAGCGAAACCAGCTCCTCTAACGGCTTCCAAGACAGGTCGCCGGGGTTGATGGTGAAGCCGTCCAAAATCACGGTATGCATTTTGTCCAGTATAGGCTTAACTGGGTGTGTGCTTCACTCAATTGCGTACGGTCTGGCAGCGTTTCGTTTAGTTGGCGCATTGGGGCCTTCGTCCCGCTTCCAGCAGCGGGACGAAGGCGTCCCGCGCCGGCCAGGGGGCCCGCCCTACCTCGGCTGTTGCTGTAGTAATTATCTGGGTCGAAGACATACCCAGCTTGGCTTTTTGCGTAACCCCTCAGCCTTGAGGACAGGCTGAAAGAGTTTCGGGGCGAGCAGCCGTTTGCCGTTCAGGGGGCGGCAGCGGGCTGCTCAGGTGAATCGTCAGTCGCTTGACGCTCTTCGCGGGTACTCCGCAGATTGCGAGATGAGTTTCCCGGCTGAGGTTCTTGTCGTCAGCGGAACTTAAAGCCGTCCGGCATAGTGGGGCCACAGGCAAGGGAAACGTGATGCTCTTGGAACCGGATGACGCGATAGCGTCCGTATAGCAGGGCATCCTTCGATTACCCGGTTCTGCCCGGATGCGCCATCCGTTGCCATTGCTTGGCGGGGTGCGCTTGACACCGGCGCGGGCCTTTGGCCTACAATTTAACCGTGGCCGCTCACGCGGGGCTGAATCCGCATCGGCGGCCAAGGAGATGAACGCAGATGTCACTACGCATCAACGACGAAGCACCGAATTTTACCGCTCAAACTACGCAAGGCGAAATTGACTTTCACAAATGGATTGGCGATGGCTGGGCGATTCTGTTTTCGCATCCGAAAGACTTTACTCCTGTTTGTACAACGGAACTAGGGTATATGGCCAAACTCGAACCCGACTTCGCCGCACGCAACTGTAAGGTCATCGGCCTGAGCGTCGATCCCGTGAGCAGTCATGACAAATGGGCTGCCGATATCGAAGAAACTCAGGGCCACAGAGTTACTTATCCGATGATCGGCGACCCGGCTCTTAACGTCGCGAAACTTTACAACATGCTGCCGGCCGACGCCGGCGATACGTCCGAAGGCCGCACTGCCGCCAACAATGCGACCGTGCGCACCGTCTTCATCATCGGTCCAGATAAGAGGATCAAGCTGATGCTCGCGTATCCGATGAGCACCGGGCGCAACTTCGATGAGATTCTTCGCGTTCTGGATTCGATGCTGCTTACCGCTAAACACAAGGTGGCGACGCCTGTGAATTGGAAGAAGGGCGAGGACGTCATCATCGTTCCCGCCGTGTCGGACGACGAAGCGAAGCAGAAATATCCTAACGGCTGGAAGACACTGAAGCCGTACCTCCGCGTGGTCGC
This sequence comes from Acidobacteriaceae bacterium, assembly GCA_025360145.1. Classification (GTDB taxonomy): domain Bacteria; phylum Acidobacteriota; class Terriglobia; order Bryobacterales; family Bryobacteraceae; genus JANXXV01. The sequence goes on along the minus strand of JANYCV010000311.1, from coordinate 485 downwards.
CGAACCCAAGTAACTCTCAAGCACCATCAGCCGCGCGGATTTCCTATAACTGGGTATGTGCTTGACTCGAGTGGGTAGGGTCTGGCAGCGTTTCATGTGGCTGGCGCCTTCGCCTCGCTTCCAGCAGCGGGACGAAGGCGTCCCGCTGCTGGCCATGGGGCCCGCCCTACCTCGGCTGCTGCTGTAGTAATTACCTGAGTGAAGCACAGACACGGCTTCTGATAATAGGCTCATGCTGGGTAGTGGACGAATGGCCGGCTAGCCGGAATCAGCCGGTAAGTGCCATAGCTGTCGCGGTTCTGTTAAAATAAGGGTCTCCCATGAAGTTTGGCGTCGTTGTTTTTCCTGGCAGTAATTGCGATCATGACTCCTGGTTCGCGGTGTCGCAGAATCTCGGCGAGACGGCGGAATTTATCTGGCATGACGCTACGCGTCTCGGCAATGTTGACGCCATCATCCTTCCCGGCGGTTTCTCGTACGGGGAC
>JANYCV010000281.1 GCA_025360145.1 Acidobacteriaceae bacterium | reverse complement strand
GACGGAGTCGCGAAGGCCCTCGATATCGAGGCGCTGCCGGTTCATTCGCCACAATAGTTGATTCTCGGGATCTTGCTTCCGCGCTTCGGGGTTGTTCGCGCTGCTCTGTTGGTAGGCGGCCGAAAGCATGATAGTGCGATGTAATTTCTTGAGCGACCAGCCGGATTTCATGAAGTTCACGGCCAGATAGTCGAGTAGCTCCGGATGGGTGGGCAGGTCGCCTCTAAGACCGAAATCGCTCGGCGTGCGCACGATGCCGGCGCCGAAATGGTGCATCCATACGCGGTTCACGATTACGCGCGCGGTCAGCGGATTATCTTTGCTGGCGATTGCCTTTGCAAGATCCAGGCGGCCGCTGCCATCTGTAAAGGCCGCCGGCTCACCCGTCGACAGGCAACTCAGAAAATGCGCCGGCGTTTCAATACCCATGTTGTTTGGATTCCCGCGCACAAACACATGGGCCGCTTGCGGTTTGGGAACATCCTCTAGCACCATCGCGCGCGGTGCACCGCCGTCGTAGGCATACAGGGCCCGCATGGTGTTGTAGCGGTTCTTGAAATTGATGGTGTTGTTCCGGTCGCCCTCGGTCATCACCATGTCAAAGTCGCTGACCGGAACATTCACCGGCGCGCCATCGGCGCGAAGTGCACTGCGCAAACCTTCCTGCCGGGTATCTAAAAGCTTGGAGGACGAATCGTAGCGCAAGAGGAGTGCAGCGTATCGCGCGGCAACTTCTTTGATAGTCGCAGGCTCGGTTTTGAATTCGGCAAGCACCAACAGATTGGCACCGGATTGGGCCGCCAAAGTTTCCGGCCAACTCTTTGCGAATCCTGTGTCCGGAATGGCTGCAGCCGCATTCCACAAACTGAATATCCGATCCCCGTTCGCCCGGGAATCCGCCATGTAAGTTTTCCAACGCCCTAGCATGTAAAGATTGAGCTGCCGCTCTTTGATCAGCTCTTCCACTTCCGTGGGCCGCATCTTCGCGGAATCGCGCACCGCCAGCAGATACTCGGCGATCTGCGTCTTAAAAAACTCGTTCAACACCGCCGATCGATTTTCACGATAGTCCGCGTCGGTTTTTCGGATGCGAGCCAGCCGGTCGCCATAAACCTTGTCCACCGGGCTCTTCATGTTGCTCGCCTTTAACAACGGCAGATCTTCCGGCTCGCGTATGTTCGAAAAGATGGAATAGAAAGAGTAGTAATCCTTGGTTGGGATCGGGTCGTATTTGTGATCGTGACAACGGGCGCACGCGACCGTAAGGCCCATCATTCCACGCGCAACGACATCAATGCGATCGTCTACGGTTTCCGGAAAGGTTTTCGGAAATTCGCGCCCCAGACTCAGATACCCCAGCGCCGCCAGATTACGCGAGTCATTGCCGCGGATGCGGTCCGCCGCTAGTTGCTGAGTCAAAAACTGGTCATAAGGCAGATCTTCATTGAACGCGCGGATTACCCAGTCCCGATAGGTGTACGAATAGGCAAAGCGCTCTCCAACATTGCGCGCATCCGAATACCTAGCCACGTCCAGCCAGAAACGGCCCCATCGCTCGCCATAGCGGGGCGAGGCAAGCAGACGATCGACTAACCGCGCGTAGGCATCGGGCGACTTGTCGGCAGCGAAGGCGTCCGACTCTTCGGCAGTAGGCGGAAGCCCCGTCAAATCGAAATACGCCCGGCGGACGAGCGTGCGCGCATCTGCCGGAGCGGAGGGAGCAAGGTGCATCTGTTCCAGCTTCGCAAGGATGAAACGATCAGTATCGTTGCGCGCCCAATCCTTTTGCTTCACGACGGGCGGAGTATGATCTTTGGGTGGCTGAAACGACCAGAACTCCCTTCGTTGATCGATCCGCGTAACGGCGATCGCATCCGCGGGCATGGCAGCTCCCGAGCGAATCCAATTTTCAAAATCGGCAACCACTTCGTTCGGCAGCGGCTTGCCAGGAGGCATCTGGAGATTTTTGTCCTGATAACGGAGCGCCCGCACAAGCAGGCTTTTATCCGGATCGCCGGGTTCGATCACCGCGCCCGAGTTGCCGCCGCGCTTCCAGCCGGCTTTCGTATCGAGGAGGAGACCGCCCTGCACCTTCGCCGCTTTGGCGCTGTGGCAGATGTAGCAGCGGGCGGCCAGCACAGGACGAATCTTAGTTTCGAACAGGTCGAGACCATCGGAATTCGAACCTTGTGCCCCAAGAGGAACTGCGAGCATTGGAATTGCAAGACAAAAGAGGATACCCGGCAAATGACGGTCGCGATCGCGCATGAATGACCACTATTATATCGCCTTTCCAATCCGCGCAATTCCGCTGGGTCTCGTGACGGGCGCGGAATCCTCATGCCTAGCCCTTTAGCCAGCGGTCGAACCACGCAAACGCTTCCTTCTGCATCTCGCGGTCGAACTTGTGCGGACCGTCGTAGAAACTCCCGCGGTAATGGTCCGGCGCGCCGGCCTTCTTGTAGACTTCGGTGAGTATCCGGTCCGCGCGTTCCATCTCCGGCATGGTGAAAAGAGCGTCCTGCCGGTTGTTCAGCACCAGCACCGGATTCGGCGCGCCCAGCCCCAGCACTTCGGGATAGTCCAGATCCCGCGGCAACCCAGGCACATAACACATCCACGTGTGCGTGTGGCTCTTGTTCAACAGGTAATCACGCCAAGTCGTCATCATTCCCACGCAACACGAACAGCGGATGCGTTCATCGGCCCCCGTCAGCATCACGGTTCGCAGCCCGCCGCCGGACAGGCCCACGCAGCCGATTCTGGTTGCATCCACATCGGGCCGCGAGGCGAGGTAATCCAGGGCGCGCTGATCGTCGAACACGAATACACCAGGCCAAGTCATCCCGGCGCTGAACAGGCTTTTTGCGATCTCATCCTCGTGTCCGGCCGCGAACTGGTTGTAGCGCTTGATCTCGTCTTCGGCCTCCGGGTTCGCCTCCACAAAGTTGTTGCGAATGTTCCCCGGCACATCCGCCAGCCGCATCCGGCGGCTTCCGAAAGTGAATGTGTCGTGCACCACCACAACGTAGCCTCGGCGCGCCAATTCATTGGCCCAAGCCAGACCGCCGTAGTATTGCTGTTGATGGCGAAGCATGGCGGGATGCGGGTCGTTCGACATGCGGGTGATTTTCCGCAGGCCGAAGTATTTATTTCCACCGTGGTCATGCAGCCCGACAATGCCGGGTAGTTTCCCGGTGGCCCCGGCGGGCTTGAGTACAATCGCCTCGGTGGGCGGGCCGTAGGGCAGTTGCCAGTGCATATGTTCGATGGACAATCCATCGAACTCCAGGTGATGCTGCACGACGGGTATGGGCGTCGCCGCGCCTCCCGGACCCATCAGCAATTCGCGATAGCGCGCCCGCGCCACCGCTCGCCACGCGTCCGCGTTGTCAAACATCGGCTGCCGGAAGGATAACCGCGCCGGGTCCTGCATCGTCCGCGCGGCCCATTCACCGTATGCGCCAAGCATGTTCGGGGTCATGGTTCACATTCTTGCGGAGTCGCGGCGCTTTTGCAACTGGCGGTAGGATATTTGGTGATGAAAGGGCAGTTCACAGCTTCCACGCCTGCGCGCCTGGCATAGGGCGGATGTGACCGCATTGGGCGCTCTGGGCTGAAAAGCGGCTGGTTCCGCTTTGGCGTGGCCGGTGGCAAGAGTTATATTTCGCTTGCTGGGTATGTGCTTCACTCAGGTAATTACTACGGCAGCAGCTCACCCAGGTGGGGCGGGCCCCCATAAGCGTTTACTTAAGGCATCCGCAGCTTCGAAAACACCAAGAAACAACGGAATCACGCCAACAGTCCGAGACACTTCTGGACAAAAATGTTCTTATGTAAACGCTTATGGGGCGGGCCCCCTGGACGGCGCGGGACGAAGGCGCCAATGCGCCAGTCACACGAACCGCTGCGAGACCGTACCCGCTTGAGTCAAGCACATACCCAGTTTTCGCTTTATATTTGCGCGTCCGATTGGATGGCTACGTTGCGGAACGCTACTTTGTTCCGAGGCGTAATTTGCAATGCTGGGTAGGTGCTGGACTCAGATGGGTACGGTGGAGTAGCTTTTCTCGCTCGCGGGGAGACCTTACGTTTGCTTCGGGCAGCGGGACGCGGGCGTCCCGCGCCAGCCAGGGGGCCCGCCCTACCTGAGTGTTGTAAGAGCAATTCGCTGGGCCCGGAGTCTCTCGAAATGAAACTGTTTTCGACTAAGAATCAATAACTCACAGACCATGCAATGTTCGTCAGTTATTGATTCTACGTTCGAGAAATTCTATCTCCGACAGACTCCTAGCTTTGCCAGTAATGGCAGGATTCCGGGGAGACAAAACCATCACGAAATACCCCTTGCCTGAGAGGGGCGGACCCCGGCACATTCCGCCGGGGTCCGTCGTTGCCTAGAAGCGGTTCCAGAGGAATTGATTGTAAACTTCGTGGTGATACAGCACTTCCGGTGCTTTCACGATGGACCCCAGCAGCCGCGGGCAGCGATCCGCCGAAGCCTGCTTCAGTTCCGCATAGCGATTCTTCACATCTTCACCCAATAGTTCGGTGGTCCAATCGGCGCCCCGGAAATTCGCGAGCGCGTCGTAGATGTTATCCGGCAGGTAGCGCGGTGCATTTCGCAGATTCTCAATATCGGCGATGCTGCCGTCCAGCCCGGTCTTGAACACCGTCAACAAGGCCATATACGGACTGGCGTCCGGCCCAACCGACCGCACTTCCACGCGTGCGCTCCGCTCGTTGCCGATCGGAATCCGCACCATGGAACCTCGATCCGTCGCCGAAGCCTTAATTTGGTTCGGAGCTTCAAAGTGCGGATCAAGCCGGCGGTAGGCATTGACGCTGGCATTCAGCAGCAGGCAGATGTCGTTGCCGTGGCTCAGAATCCGGTCGACGAAATCCCAGGCGAACGGGCTCATCTTCTCTACACCCTTCGGATCCCAGAAAATGTTCGCGCCATCTTTCATGATGGACACGTTGGTATGCATGCCATTCCCGTTGACGCCCACCACCGGCTTCGGCAGGAAGCTGACGCTCAGGCCCATCTTGGTGGCCACCTGGCGGCAAATCAGCTTGTAGAGTTGAATCTGATCGGCGGCGGAAACCACATCGGAATAGCCGTAGTTGATCTCAAACTGCGACGGCGCCACTTCCGGGTGGTCCTTCTCATTCTCGAATCCCATGGCGCGCTGCGCTTCAGCGGCGGCATCGATGAACAGGCGGAGCGAATCGCCGGGGAGCGAATGATAGTAGCCGCCCGTGTTCACATACTCAAAACCGGCGGCTTCGTTATAGTGCCGCTCGGCATCCACGCCCTTGAATAAGAAACCTTCGATTTCGTTAGCCGCGTTCAGCGTATAGCCCTTCGAAGCATACTGCTTCTCCGCGTAATCCTTCAGAACCGCGCGAAGATCGCCGGCGTAAAGAGATCCGTCCTTATCGATCACCTCTCCGAAAACCATCACCTTCCCACTACCGAAGATGTCGGAAGGCGCCCAATAGAAGGCATTCCAATCCATACCCAGGCGCAGATCGCTCTCGCGTTGTGCCGTAAACCCTCGAATCGAAGAGCCGTCAAACGTCAAATTGTCGAAGCTCTTCACCAGGAATTTCTTGTCGTAGTCCAGCATATGCAGCCGGCCTTCCAGGTCGCTGAACATCACCGTCACGGCCTTGATCCGCTTTTCATCGGTCAGGTACTTGAGCCGCTCTTCCTGGATCTGCCCGATAGGAACCCGCTTCTTGCGCTGCTCCTTGGCCTTCAGGTTGAGTTCTTCCAATTCCCCGTAGGGAAGGCTTAGACGGTCTTGTAGTTGGTTATCCATTCGTCTCCTTGATCTAGCCGTAGCCAAAATCTCGACTGACGGAGAACAGGTTCCGGAACTTGCGCCGGTTGTTCACCTCGCGTGATCGTTAGCTAATCTCTGATTATGACCGATACAACACTCATTTCTGAAGCTCCGGCGTCACTTTTCCCTATCGATAGTTTTTATGGAGTCCCTTTCAGGAATTGATAACGGTGCCGGGCAGGCAGAGGAATGCAACGATCGCCATCAGTGCGGATGCTGCAAATAGTGCTGCCGCAGCAGATCCTTCCCATAGTCGTTGCCGTTCGGGGTGCGAACCACGGCATGGATGTGCTCGTGATCCGGCAATTGCGGATTCGCCGCCAGGTGCCGTAACCCGACCGGTCTTTGATGGTCGAACTCGATCAGGATCACCGGACTGTGTATCCGGTAGTAGTAGACGCTCTGGTCCGTTGTGCCGCCGATCCATGCGAAGTAAGTCTCTCCGATGTGGCGGCGCACTTCTTCCATCTTCACCCGCGCATGACCATCGTCCATGTTCCTGACGTACTCGCCGATCAGCCCCAGCAATTGATTCCGCCGGGCGGCGTCCATCTCCGACGCGCGGACGCCCGCATAGTCAAGAACAAGATTGTCCTTGAATGCTTCGGCCAGATTGTTATTCCCGGTCTTTGAGACTTCGAGGATCGCTTTCTTACGCTGCGGCTCATCCAGCGCCTGAATCATTTGCAAACCCAGACTCTGCTCCTCCTGTAAGATCGCAATGCCTTTGTATTTGCCGGACGTTGCAATCACCGGCTCGGAGCCGGTAAAAACAGGCGACATCACCACCTGATCTCCCAGGACAAAGTAGTTGACGACCAAATGGTGGCCATCCATCTGCCAACCCCAGGGCTTATCTTTGGACGGTTCTCCCATCAGCGTAATCCAGTACAGCCATTCTCCATAGCGAACGAAATTATTGTTGTTCAGTTCGCCCAGAGTGTAGTTCAGCTTCATGATGTCCCGTGAAAGCTGAAGTCCTTTCGCGCTCAGGGACGCTCGCATCAGCGCAAATGCCGCTTCGCGCTGCGAATCGGACATTTCCTGAAAGCTGACACCCTGGCGGATGTAGAAATCCTGGTTCATCCATTTGCGCCATTCCACATCGTCCACCGGGAACGTCGTTCTTTTGCGTTTGCCGGGATCCAGAGCGGCCAGGAAGGCGGTAGCCGCCTTGCGCGCCGGTTCGGTGGAGACGCCCGGCGAGCGAAGCGAAAACAGCCCAGGCTGCACGACGCCGTTAGTAGTTATACCTTTGAACGGCTCGGCGAGACCCTTTGTTTCCGCCGCTATCGACATTTCGCGGGAGCTATTCGCCTGGGGCGTTTGGGCGGTGATATAGGCAACCGCCAGCAGAAGCGCAAAAACCGGAATCGCAGCAATTCGTCGTCGCATAAGTTGTGTGATGGACTATATCACACCGGAAAACAGCTAACGGCGTCGAACGTCTACCGAGCGAACGTTCCCATTTCTAAAATTCACTGAGCAGGAGAAGCTGTATCGATCCCGATTTCTGCCACTCCGGCCATCGAAGGTGCCCACAATCGAATCGTTCCTGCCTGCATTATCATCCCGGTTGATGTTGGTGAATTCTACGTCCTTCACCCCGTAGTCCTGCCGGGCCCTTTCCCTCACCGCGTTCTTGCACACGTTCATCGCTTCCGCAACAGGGTAATGGTTCCCGCCGCCACCGCCCGGATAGCCGCCTCCGCCGCGCCACTCCAGATCGAATGTATATCCCTCGCGTCCGCCTTTTGGATCCTCTATTCGAATAACCGCACGTCCACCGGCGTTACGCGGGTCGCGAATCAGTTCCACCCGTCCCCGTCCATCAATTCCACGAAACCTGAAATCGACTGCATTGCGGGGAAGCGGCGAGGTGCATTGAAACCTCCTCCAGATTGAGGGACCGCCGGACAAAGTTCGGATTCGCCCTTCTGCTCCAGACACTTCAACTTCCGCCGTATCGTCAACTTCCACTTCGATGGTGCACTTCCCGCTATCGCCTCCGCCTCCGGTGATATTTGCCCGGAAGGCCTGCACGCTCTCGGCACTCCCCTGTAAAGCGCAGCCCATCATAGTGACCGCAAGTAAGAACAATTGATTTTTCATGCCGTCGTCCTTCGCGTCTACCTTTAGACGCCAGTCTCAAGACGGGGCATCTTTTTTCGTAATAGTTCAGCCCCCCCCCTCTCAGGCCTTCGCCGCAGTCAGCTTTGCTCGGATCGCAAATTAAAAGCGGTCGCCAAGTCATTGATTATTCGTCGCCGCTCATGGAGCGCGACGCGCCGAGGCACCCCGAGGGACAGATTGGGTGACCAGTTTCGCTGAAATTCAGGGGAGTACCTGAACTGTTACCTTTTGGCGTCCTAAGCGGCACCTTGCTTGGCGGCCCTTCCCACTCCAACGACTGGCTTCCTGGCGGGTGCCCGGCGCATAAGCGCATCACGGCCCACTTCTCCGAACCGCGCCTTCGCTCTGGACTTCAACAACCGGAACTGAGTTTCCGTCAAATTCATTGAGGCGCAGATTTCTTCCTTCGATTCCTCGAAAAGATAGAACCGGCGAAGTACCTCCCGCTGCCGCGGGTGAAGCAAACCCAGGGCCCGAATCAACAGGGCTTGCTGCTCGGCTGCCGCCAGAATCTTATACGGATCGTCCTTACCATCCGCGAATACACGTTCCATTACGCCTTCGTCGCAACTACACTCCGGGCCCGATCGCTCCCGAATCTGCGACCAAGCCTGACGCTTGGCAATCGTGACGGCGTATCCCGGAAACGCTCGTGGATCCTCAATGCGTCCGCTTTGGATCGCATCGATCAGAATGAGAAAAACTTCGTGCAACCGGTCCTTCGATTCCTCGATCGGTAGCCGACGGCGCAGCAGGAATAGAATTCCTCGAGAAATCAGAGCATAAAGCTCATCCACCGCGGCAACTTCGCGGTCTTGAACCCGGCGAAGCAGGTTCGTCCAATCCACATCCGAACACCATGTTTGGGTGTGAGGTACTTGTATCTGCGGCGTACTTGTCAGATCGCTTGACTTCGGATCGATTGCCATCCATTCACCCTATGCCGACTGGCCACCAGAATTATCATCGCAACGGCAGCTCAGTAAGCTTCCATGAACTCTTCAGGTAAATACTACATCACTTAGTCTTAGATCCTAGACTTTCTTAACGGGCACACCTACCCCCACAAACAGGGGGATCATATCATCATTGATTTCTAACTTACCCTGTTGATACTTATACTTACACCATTACAGGAAACTCCTTGGTACTTAAGCCAGCAAGGTTACATTTCACCGGCGCGTGTCTCTTTTGACATAATTCCTGCAAGAACGGAACGCGGCACACTCCCGGTTTAATGTATACCAAGTCTTATTTACTCGGTTAGGGTGTTCGACAAAAGCGGGATAATGACAGCGTGGAGGAATTCAATGCAGTGGACGCCAGGTGATATCAGCGAAGACATCGAAGACCGGCGCGATAGCGGCGGAGGCGGCGCCAGCTTTGGGGGATTCGGCGGCGGTTCCCTGGGAATAGGTGGAACTCTCGTACTCGTCGTACTCAGCCTCATCTTCAAACAGGACTTTTTCTCCATGTTCTCCGGAGGCACTCCGGAGCCGTCCCGCCGGATCGAAACCACTGCCGGACCTGCGCGCTCCGCCGGCGAGAAACGGGAAGTGCAGTTCGTGTCGTTCGTCCTTGATGACGTGCAGCGGAACTGGGATCGCTTGCTGCCGCAGTCGGGCGCTTCCTACCGGCATGCAAAACTGGTACTCTTCCGCGACTCTACTCAATCCGGGTGCGGATCGGCCGAATCGGCAACAGGACCGTTCTACTGCCCCGTTGACGAAAAGGTGTACGTCGATCTGAGCTTCTTCGACGAACTGCGCCAGCGATTCGGCGCTCCGGGTGAATTCGCACAAGCCTACGTACTGGCCCACGAGATTGGACATCATGTGCAGAAGATTCTGGGCATCGAAGGAAAGGTGCGGCGGCTGCAGCAAACCGATCCGCGCGAAGTGAATCCGTTGTCTGTGAAGTTGGAGCTACAGGCAGACTGCTTTGCCGGCGTTTGGGCCAACTCCACCGAGCAAAGAAAGATCATCGACGCCAGTGATGTGGAGTCGGGGTTGCGTGCCGCGGCCGCAGTCGGAGACGACCGGCTGCAGCGGATGGCGAACCGCCACGTCAGCCCCGAATCGTTCACTCACGGATCTTCCGCACAGCGCGTGGGGTGGTTCCGCCGCGGCTTGGAAGAAGGCAGGGTATCGGCCTGCAACACCTTCGCGACGCGCTAATAGAGTTAGCTGGGTATGTGCTTGACTCAACTAATTACGACGGCAACAGCTTACCCAGGGTGGGGCGGGCCCCCTGGCCGGCGCGGGACGCCCTCGTCACGCTGCTGGAAGCGAAACGAAGGTTCCAATGCGCCAGCCACACGAAACGCAGCCAGACCGTACCCACTTCAGCCCAGCACAGACCCGGTTGGAGTTAAAGGAAGGTCTTGAAATCCATAATGTCGCCGTCCTGCACAACGTATTCCTTGCCTTCCGTTCGGAGTTTACCCAGTTCGCGGGCCTTGACAAAACTGCCGTACGCCACCAGGTCGTCGTAGGAAATTGTTTCCGCGGAGATGAAGCTCTTCTCAAAGTCGGAGTGAATCACGCCAGCCGCTTGAGGCGCTTTGTCTCCGGCACGTATCGTCCAAGCGCGCGTCTCTTTCTCACCCGTCGTCAGGTATGTTCGCAGACCCAACAGATAGTACGCCTGCTTGATCAGCGTTCCCGCGCCGGACTGCTCCACGCCTAACCCCGCCAGATATTCGGCCCGCTCGTCAGGGGGTAGCGTGCAGAGTTCAGACTCGATCTCGGCCGAAACCACCACGGCGCTGGTGCCCATATGCTCGGCGACGTATGCTTTCACTTTCTGCACCCACGGGCTTGCATCGGGATTGGCCAGATCGTCTTCCGCCACATTGCATGCAAACAGCGTCGGCTTGGCGGTCAACAGGAAAAGCGGCTTCATCAGCGCAGCCTCTTCCGGCGTCACTTCCAGTGTGAACGCATGTTTCCCCTGGTCGAAGTGCGGCTCCAGCCGATCCAGCAATACCAGTTCCGCTTGCGCCTTTTTGTCGCCTGATTTGGCCATCTTCTGCTGCCGTGTGCGGCGCTTCTGAATGCTGTCGAGATCGGCCAGCACCAGTTCGGTGTTGACTACTTCGATGTCGCGGATGGGGTCCACCGTATCCATGACGTGTTCGATATCGGAATTCTCAAAGCATCGAACAACTTGCACAATGGCGTCCACTTCGCGGATATGACCCAGGAACTGATTCCCCAGTCCTTCCCCCTGACTGGCTCCTTTCACCAGTCCGGCAATGTCGACGAATTCAAAAACGGATGGAATGATCTTCTGTGTGCCGCTGATCTTCGCCAGCACCTCTAGCCGTTCATCGGGAACCGTAACCATTCCCTGGTTGGGTTCGATGGTACAAAAGCGATAATTTGCAGCCATCGCCTTCCGGGTTTCAGTAACGGCGTTGAAGAGCGTACTTTTGCCCACGTTGGGCAGACCAACAATTCCAGCACAAAGCATGTTTAGTTAGGAAACCTTTGAAGAGAGAAGTGGCGAGAAACGAATGCCTCCCTCCAGTCTAGCAAGGGCAATAGTATATTCGGCTGACAGAATGTCATATGCTTTGGCCCGGCTGAAATTTTCGGCGGGCTCATGGCCGGGCCAGAGTATGGATCGGCCCACATGGGCAAGGACAAAGTCGAGAAATCGACTAAAGGGCACGCCGCTCAGGTACGGGAGCGTAGACGGCAATTCAATACGATAGATCCCGAAGCATTCTATCCGCTGAGTAGCGGGCGGCGAATCACCGTGGGGATTGGAAGGCACGATCGGAGACTTCCTTCTCCGCCAACATCCGGATATGAGTCAGCACCCGCAAATGGATGCTATGAATAATCGCGTCTGACCACCACCGCCAGTACTTTGCGGGCCACAGGCCGTGCTGGTACCAGGTGGTTCCTTCAAGGGACGTGCGGTTGTTCGCCAATCGTGACAGTTGGAACTGGCCTTGCTTGGAAATCAAGTACCCCTGCAAATGTTTGGGAAACACTTGGGCGTAAAGACTCCACTCGTGCATTGGCGCCGGATTCTGCGTGACGCGAAACCGCAGCAAGTGTGGCTCGCTCCAAACTTCGATAGGCTCGACAAAAGGGCCCGTGGAGAACTCGCAATACCGAATTGCGCCGGGGCCCGATCCCTCAATGCGGGCTCGTTTGGGATACGCCAGTCCGGCACGAAAGAACCACTCCTCCGGCGCCGGTAATTCCGAAAAAGTCACCACGTGTTTCCACACCTGTTCAGGGGTAGCCGCAATTTCGACGGCGCTACGTACCTCAAATACCATGGGCGGAGCTTTGGCGTCCCAGGTGATGCTGGCGGGCGCAAGCAGCAACAACATGGCGGCGCAGGGCATTTGCAGCCTGGACGATCCAACCTGATAGACCAACCAACTTCCGAAAGCGCCAAGCGGCAAAGTCAGTGGTAAGGCCATCGCGATGCAGATCAGCCCTTCCGATCCCACGAGTAACAACAAGGAAAGCGCTACCGTCACCGTGAGGGCGCCCAATCCTGCGGCTCGCGCCCCCGTCGCTGGACGAAACACCCAGGACGCGAGTGCCCCCAGGAGCACGGGGAACAGGATAAAAATCGTCCAGCCGTACATGCCACGGCGGAGCAGCGCGAACCCGGAGCCCGATAGAATGATCAGCAGCACTAGCCCAACCAACCGGCGTACGTATAAGCTCACGGCATAATCTCCTTTCACGGCTTCAATCAAGTGCAGGGCGGACAGTCTAATCGGACTGAACCCGGTTTTTTCCGCTTTGGTTTTCAGTTTTGCGGGTGCATTCTTTTGAACGTGTTCAAGATCAGTATGGCCTTCAGAGAACAGGCTGTCAACAACTATTTTGAACGCGTTCGAAATAGCAATCTGGAATGTTGGGGTTGGCTTGAATGCCCGATTTCACCCCCAGGAAGAATCGTCTATGCCCTAACAATCGCCTACACACCCCTTGCAGGATCCCGGCAGCCTTTTTGTTCTGTATTGGACTACTTTTCTCAAATACAACAAATGGGTTACGAAGTCTCTTGCAAACCGGGCACCGCTGGCCTAAGTTTATAGGTAAGGGTAACTTTCAGTTAGTCTTCAGGGAGGCGCCATGTGTGTGTTTTTTAGTGCGATTTGCACGAAGTTTAGGATTCTTGCGTTTTGTATCGGGCTGGCGTTGTTCGCCATCGCCCAGATTCCGGTTAACGCCCAACAGACGACCGCCACATTGCTGGGGACAGTTGGAGATGCCAGCGGCGGCTTGATTTCAGGGGTGCGAGTCAAAGTAACGAATCTGGCAACCAACGCGGAGCGGGAAACCCAGACCGATCAGGCCGGCTACTACTCCATTCCAAATCTTCCCGCCGGCAACTACAAAGTAACGGCAACGAAGGAAGGGTTTCAAGTTCAGCAATTCGATAACCTGACTTTGCAGGTTGAGCAGTCCGCCCGCCTCGCCATCGTCATGCAGATTGGCAACGTTGCCGAGACGGTAAATGTGAGCGCCAGCGCCAATCTGCTGCAAACCGAGAACGCCAGCGTGGGAACGGTAATCGATTCCGGCAAGATCGTGGATCTGCCGTTGAACGGACGAAACTTCATTCAATTGGCGCAGTTGATTCCGGGCGTGCAGGCTGGTACGCCCGGTTCCATCACCGTACGCCGCGGGCGTGGTTCGGTGGGGCAAACGGACGCCGCCTACGGCTCAACCGCCGCTTCGGCCAACGGTTCGCGCGATACGGCCAACCGCTTTTACCTGGACGGCATCGAAGTGATGGACTACGATGCGATGACCTACAGCTTTTCGCCGTCGGTGGATTCGCTCTCCGAATTCAAGGTACAGACCAGCACCTACTCGGCCGATTACGGCGGCGCGCCGGGCGGCCAGATCAACATGCTGACCAAGAGCGGCACCAACACGCTGCACGGCACGCTGTGGGAATTCAACCGCAACGATCAGCTTACGCAAAGCTACGATGCCATCGCAGGGAAGAGCGTCACCTCGCCGCGTTTGAACCGCAATCAGTTTGGCGCAAACGCTGGCGGACCTGTGTTTTTGCCGAAGATCTACAACGGAAAGAACAGGACTTTTTTCTTTTTCAACTGGGAGTCGGGCTATGCCGCGCAGGGAGCCTCTCCGCAATACAGGATCGTTCCCACGGTGGCCCAGCGCAACGGCGATTTCAGCGCTCTGTCCATCAAACTGAAAGACCCTCTCAACATCGGAATCGTCAACAACGTGATTCCCAAAGCGTTCCTCAGCCCGCAAACGCTGGCATTTCTGCAATACGAACCGCTGCCGAACACCAGCAACGGCGTCTTCAATTATGTGACGACGGCCCAGAGCGCCGTCTCCCGCCAGAAGAATTTTACCGGGCGCGTGGATCAGGTTCTCTCCAGCAAAGATCAGATCGCCGGCCGCTATGTGTTCAACGACACTTATGAGGCGCAGATCCCGATCTGGGGCCACGACGAACGCAACAACCTGGGCCGTACGCAGAACGTATCGATTTCCTGGACACGGACGATCAGCCCAAACATCGTGAACGAGGCTCGCGGCGGCTGGCATCGATTCAACGAAGCGGAGGTCTTCGGAACCACCAACGACGCGTCGTTCGATGTGGCCGGCAAGATGGGCCTGCCACTGATTTCGCGGCTGCCGGAAGAATACGGACCGCCTTCGATTTCAGTTAGTGGACCGGATGGCAGCTACGACCTGTACAACTTGCAGCGGCAGATTGGGCCGCGCGTCCGGTCGAACTCCATTGCACCGTTTACCGACACATTGTCCTGGCAAAAGGGCAAGCACTTCCTGCGATTTGGCGCGGAACTCGACCGACGCGGCGTGACGTTCGGTCAGGCGCGCGCCCCTCGCGGAGCGTTCACCTTCGACGGCACCTACACCGGTTCCGCCGCTGGCGACTTCCTTTTGGGCTATATCCGCAGCGCCAGCGTCAACCCCACGCGTACCAGCACCGACCTCAGCAACTATTGGACAGCCGTCTCGGTAAACGACGAGTGGAAGGTAACCTCACGACTAACCATGACGTTCGGCCTGCGCTACGACTATTTCCAGCGCTACAAGCAGAGCGACGATAAGTTCGTGAATATTGAACAGAACGGATTCGTGATCGCGGATACCGTGACCACAAAAACGTCGAAGTACGGCCGCGAATTAATGGCGCCGGATAAGAACAACTTCGGACCGCGCCTCGGCTTTGCATGGCGTCCGGCCATCGCCGGGGAAACCGTGGTGCGCGGCGGTTACGGCATCTACTACACACCGCAGATTTCCAATGCGATATTCGCCATGGCGGAAGGCGCACAGGCAACCGCGGGCGCCACCGTCAACGGCAACATCACCGGAGCACCGAACATCTTCTTCAGTAACCCGTTCCCCTCATCGCAGGCCTCCGCCGGCCTGCCGTTCGCGGTCAGCAACGATCAGAACATGAAGGATAGCTACATCCAGCAATGGAACGTCAACATCCAACGGAAACTTCCAGCCAACGTAGTCCTGGATGTGGGCTACGTTGGATCGAAGGGTACGGACCTGATTGTCACTTTCGGCGATCTAAACCGCCCGCTGCAAGTGGTGGATCCCACCACTCCGGGTTTGGCTTCGCTGAATGCACGCCGGCCCACTCAGACTTACTTGAGGGCCGTCACCGGCGACAAGTCGATCGGAAATTCGATCTATCATTCTTTGCAGGTTAAGGTGGAACGCCGGTTGTCCGCCGGACTGACATTCCTCACCGCCTATACGTATGCAAAATCGATCTCCGGTCCGTCCGATATCGGCGGTCAGGTTGGCGGAGGCGCCTTCATCGGCTCCCCGCAGGACTATTTCAATCTTAGAGGCGAGCGCTCCGTCTCCGGCTTCGACTTGCGGCACCGGTTCGTGCAAACGGTTCTCTACGACATCCCGTTCGCGCATAATCTCCACGGCGCGGCGAAGTACCTGCTGGACGGATGGAAGGCTTCCACCATCATGACCTTCCAGGGTGGTTTCCCTGCGCCGATTGGGTATGGCGTCGATACCACCGGCACTGGAATTGGCTCGCGGCCGGATGTGGTGGCGGGACAAAAAGCCAATCTGCCCGGCGATCAGCGAACCTGGCAAAGATGGTTTAACACTGCGGCATTCGCGGCGCCGCCAAACGGGCGATTTGGCACCGCTCCGCGTACCAACGCTGTCCGGCTGCCCGGCATTGCCGTGGTGGACTTCTCCGTTCACAAATCCTTCCGGGTGAAGGAGACGAAGGCTTTTGAATTCAGGACAGAGGTCTTC
>JANYCV010000280.1 GCA_025360145.1 Acidobacteriaceae bacterium | reverse complement strand
ACCGCCGGATGTGATTCGCCAGCGCCAGCGCTCCCGCTGGATTATGAGCGCCGTCGAGAATCAAATCGGGCGCGCGCGAAACCATCTCTAGCCTCCCCGGCCATCGGACTGTACCGATGCCTCGCTCAATCGCCTCGCCGGGAACGCCCAGCGCCCAAAGTGCGTTTACGGCCGTCAGCGCATTTTCCGCTTGATGTTCTCCGGCAAGCGGACAGGTGATGCGGAGACCGCCCGCACGGAAGGAACATCCGCCGGGCGTGACAAGCAATTTCTCAGCAGCGGCGAACGGCACTGCGGTATCGATATTCAGGCGAGAGACGTGCTCGTCCAAAACCTGCTGCACCTCCGTCCGTTGCCGCGCGAATACCGCGGGAATGCCCGCCTTCAGAATACCGGCCTTCTCGGCGGCAATCCCTTCGATGCTGCTGCCCAGCCACGCTTCATGGTCGTAGTCCACAGGAGTGATTACGGACAACTGGGGGCGAATTACATTAGTAGCATCCAGCCGTCCGCCAAGCCCCACCTCCACAACGGCAATCTCCACCCGGCAATCGCGAAAGACAAGGAACGCCATCGCCGTCACGGTCTCAAAGTAAGAAGGATGCGCCGCAAGCGCGCCGCAGGTCATCAGCGCCTCCGCCGCATCATGCACTTCCGCAAACGCCGCTGTGAAGGCCGCGGCGGTGACCGGTGTGCCGTCAATCTGAATGCGCTCAGTAGGTTGGACCAGATGCGGGGAAGTGTACAAGCCTGTGCGGATTCCAGCCGCCCGCAACCCGCTCTCGATCATCGCGCATGTGGAACCCTTGCCGTTAGTGCCGGCAACGTGTACCGAACGGAACGCGTCTTGCGGGTTTCCAAGC
The DNA here is from genome assembly GCA_025360145.1 of Acidobacteriaceae bacterium. Lineage (GTDB taxonomy): Bacteria > Acidobacteriota > Terriglobia > Bryobacterales > Bryobacteraceae > JANXXV01. Next base: position 12,333 of record JANYCV010000280.1, on the reverse strand, counting down.
TCTTTGAGCAGCGCTGTAATCGGCTCAAGGCCCAGTTTGAAGGCCTTCGATTCGTTCCCAAGGGAGTAAAGAAACTCGACCGAATCCGTATAGTTCATCGAGCGGGAATCAGGCGTGTCCGCAATGTTCGCAGTCGAACGTCTTCGGCACGCGTCCGCCTTTATTGAGTTTCTTATACCCAATCGCGGTCGAGTAGTAGATCCGCGAGGTCATGCTTTTCGCCATGCGGAAGAACTGGTGGTCTTTCTCAAGATCCGGCGTTCCCTCGGCGGCCAGTTCCGCAACGATGGCAGCCTGTTCCGCCGCAGTCAGGCTCGCAAACGGCCTGCCCTTTTTCTTGGCGGCGTAGTCGTCCAACCACCGAAGTCCCGCGGCAAAGCGCTCTTGCCCGCTGGCCGGTCCATCATGGCGAAGGAGGTCGATATAGCGATTCACCCCGGTCTGTTTGACGCCCGGCGTATCCGTCGTAGGAATTATGATCCCGGTAAGCGCAACCACCACCGCGTCCCGATCCGGTGTACAGACCGATGGCTTCCAGGCATTGCCCGTCGGCATATTGGCAAACAGCAGCGCCGACAGGACAACCGCGCCGACGGTGACTTTCAGAGCTTTACGGCGTTTCATAGTCTAACGTAATCGTACTCCCGCTGGTGTAGTGTCCGAAAAATAGACCGACAGGCAGGCCAAGTTGTGCCTACCCGACCACAGCCGAACACGCGCGCGGTCAGCGAATCGAAGAATCCGCGTTCATCGGTGTTCCTCAGCGGCCATTACTTATGCGCCGCCCATTATTAACGGCCGCTCAACGCTGCTTTTGGGCGGAACCGCAGGATTATCTCTGTCCAGCTATTTCGTGGACACTCCCGCTACCTAGAACGCGCTGCAGTTATGAATGCCGTTGCCCTGGAGCACTACGTTCATCTTTTCGAGGGCCGACTTGTGAATCTGGGAGACGCGGCTCTCGTTGATGCCGAGGACTCCGCCGATCTCTTTCATAGTCATCTCGTTGGTGTAGTACAGGACCACGACTTTCTTATAGCGCTCCGGCAGCGTCTGCATCGCCGTCGCCAGAACCGAGCGCAGTTGCTCGCGGGCGCACATCGAATCCGGTTGAGATTCAGGCTTGCCCGGGAAGTCCGGGGCGGGCATGTCGTCGTTGTCGGCTGACCGGGTGCTGGCTGAAACCAAACCCACGCTGCGGAGATCGAGCATCATCTGACGCCAGCGGTCGACGTCTACACCCAGGCGAGCCGCAATCTCGGCTTCGGTCGGTATGCGCTGCAATTCCGCGGTGAGGTCACGGGTGGCCGCTTCCAACTGCTTGTGGCGCCGCCTCAGGTCTCGCGAGGCCCAGTCCAACTGGCGTAAGCTATCCAGGATTGCACCCTTAATCCGGTGCTTTGCATAACTAGAGAACACGACCTGCTTTTCAGGGTCGTACTTAGTAGCCGCATCGAACAACCCAAGAATGCCTGCATGTACCAAGTCATCCAAATCCACATGAACCGGCAGGTTCTCGTAGACGCGGACGGCGATCGCTTTCACCAGCGGTAAATGTTCCAGGACAACGCGATCACGCTTGGTAGTCTTACTCACTTGCACTGTACACACAGTCTTGACCTGCATAGCACGCTCCACACCTTTCTTCCGCGGTAGCGGACCGTCCAGTTCGGGGGTCATTGCCGCCGCAGGTTCCATCTGATCGACGTTCAGGTATTTGCATGCTTCGGCCCATTCGTCCAAAGAGTTCGTATGGAGCCAGTTATTCAACGCGGTACCCATGTGTATCTCCTTGCCGTGTCAGGGCTTAGCACTTCAACGCCAAAGCGAAACCGCCAGCGGCGAAAAAATTGGGATTCGCCTCTCCGTTTCGCAATGAAACGCGAATTCGGGAAAGACGCCTTCCTCGGGAACCTTTGCCGTTCCAATCCGGGAAGCCAAAACAATCTTGCTTACATTGGATTAAATCATGTTGTGTCAGAAATGTACCTTGGCTGATAACCTTAGGCTGCCGGTAGAGATTCACCTTAGTTCTAGAGGTCCTGGGAGGGTAGGCACTCCTTACTTAGGTACCTTAGGCTCTGCACCACTTTAGCGTGGGGTGACGTTATATTGAAATGCAAATTGGAGCCGGATCTGGCTCCCTTTGAACTCGCCGGGCAGGGGTGGAAACGGGTTTGTGGCGCTAATCGCAGCCACAGCCGCGCGGTCCAGAGGGTCCGCGCCAGAGGGCAGTGCGATCACCAATTTCGGCACACTTCCATCCCGGGCGATGGCGAACTGGATCACCACCTTGCCCCCACGCCCCAACTTGGCACTCTCGGGAATGACCGCATACCAATTGCGCCGGACCGACGCTAAGACCCTGATAAGATACGCCGTAAAGTCAATGCCTAGGGGATCACTGAGAAGCTCCAGGCTACTCCCAAGCTTACCTGGCATAGGAGAATTCCGAGTATTCGTCCCGGCGCCGAGGGCGGTGTTCGCGTCATCGCCCAGCACCAAACCGTGGGAACCACGGTTTCTGGCGGCGCTCCGGATGGCCTCTTCCACGGTATTTTTGGGAGCGGGAATTCGGGATACTCCCTGCGGCAAACCGGCGTCCACGCCCGGTTTTTCGAAAGCAAGTTTCGGCTTTTCCTCTGTGCGGATTTGCGGAGGCAGGACACTTTCCGTAGTACCTAATACTGGGAACTGACTAGGCAAAGACCTTATCTGCTGGGCCTCCAATGCGGGGGCATCCGGAATCGCAGCTGCGGGCAGTGCAGCACGAGTGGGTGTGGGCGGGATAAACTTCTGCACCGCAGGACGTTCCGCCGCTCCAGGGTTCGGAAAATTCCGAGCCGCAGGATGGGGAACCATGCTCTCCAGATTGAATTCTTTACTGAGGGGGGCCTTGTTGGGCGCTTTCTGAGTCAGCTCGGCCGGGGGCGCTATTAGAGGGGTGACTTTCCGGAAGTTTTCCAATTGCGCCGACGGGTGGACGGGCAACGGCTGGTTCGCGACCCACAGGATGCCAGACCCGAGAAACACATGGACCACGAGGGATAGGATTCCCGCCCGCGCCCAACGGTTCGGTCCGCTGGAATCCTCCCATTTAATAAGAAAATGCGGTTCAGCGGGCTCGGCATTCACAGCCAACTGTTCGGTAGGATTCATGGAGGACTCGAGTTAAGACGGCGCTGAACTGTCAGAAGTTGCTGAGCTCTTCCGGATCGATTCGGCGACGACGGCGAGATGCTCCTCAATTTTAGCAAGTATTGACAGCGAGACCTCCAGGGCGCGGATGGCCTCGACGGCACCGGCCAGCGGGGCGGTGCGATTCCGCACGCTTTCGAGGAATGCGGCGATTTCCAGTTGGAGGGGCTCCTGCTTGACGACGGGAAGGGGCTGGTAGCCGATCTGGCGGTCAGCGCCTACGGTAAACGCGGCGACATCCTGGCGTTGATAGTCGAGCGAGATGTACTGATTCGGCTGAAAGAGCCGGATCTTGCGCACCCGCTCGGTGGAGACGCGGCTTGCGGTGAGGTTCGCGACGCATCCGCCGGGGAATGCGAGGCGCACGTTGGCGATATCCACCTTTTGAGAGAGAATGGCCACGCCGGCTGCGCGGATGTCGTCCGGCATCTTGCCGACCAGTGCGAGCAAGATGTCGATGTCGTGGATCATCAGATCGAGCACTACGTCGACGTCCAGGCTGCGGGGGCTAAACACGCTCATGCGGTGGATTTCGAAAAAGAGCGGCATGGTGATGATGGTGGCCAGTGCCTGAACCGCCGGGTTGAAACGCTCCAGGTGCCCAATCTGAAGGATGCGACCGCCTGCCGCGGCGGCTTGGGCGAGCCGTTGGGCCGAATGGAGATCGGAGGCGATCGGCTTTTCGACCAGCAGGTCGATTCCGGCTTCGAGCAACGGGCAGCCCACATCCGCGTGGGCGACGGTGGGAACCGCGACGATGGCGGCGTCCACTTTACCGGTTAGCTCGGCGGTACTGGTATAGGCTTCGCAACCGTACTGTTTTCCTGCTTCAGCGGCTTTTGCGGCATCGGTATCCACCACGGCAACCAGTTCGGCGCCATTTATTTCGTGAATCACACGGAGGTGGTTCTTTCCGAACCCGCCCGCGCCTACTACTGCCATCCGAATTGGTTTTGAAGTTTGGTTCAATGGCCGCGCTCCTCGCTCGCGGAGCCATCGTAACATGGTGAATATTGCGGCTCATACTGGTTTTCGGATTAGCACGCTTGCTCCTTGCGGCTGATGGAGGACTTCCCGGAGTGTCACGCCCAAATCGATCAAACTTTCTTAAACACGCCGGTAGCGGTTAGTGGCTGTCGTGCCGCAACTGGAACTGCGAGCTCATCAAACTGGGCAAGGTGACGGCTCCCGCCATCAAGCGGCGCATAACTCTCAGCACGCGAGTAGCCGACTCTCCTGTATGCGGCGAGAAGCGACTCGGACCTTCTGCCTTCTCGGGCTTCAGTCACGGAACCGTAGTATGGAGTAAGCAGTGTACGGCGGGACGGAATGCGGTGGGGCTTTGAGGCCACCCGATCCCGATTGCTTCTTTCTTTCTGCGTGCGGCACTGGACTAAACCTTCGAGCTTTGGGATGTGGAAGCGTCGCAGACTTGGCGTAGAAACCTTATGTGCAACTGCTTGTCTTATCGTCCGCACCGGGGCGCGGAAATTGCGCAGTGCGACAAGGTCATTAGCCAGGACCGAGCGGTCGCGCGAGTTCACGCCGTTACTCTTAACGATATCCTGGGGTGAGTTGATCTCCACGTCGGGACGGCGTTAATCGAAAGTGCCTTGCGCTCAACGGGATTGAAACTACTCCAATGCCTACTGCGCGTTATTGAAGTGTTCCCGCTCACGACTGTCCGTGTAGAAGTCAGATAGCGCTCGGCTCATGTCACTTTGCACGCGGTCGATCACAGAGCCGCCCGCGTAGGAGCCACTTCTGTCTTGATATCCATCACGAGAGTGATCCCTACGACCAGATCGGCCCTCACCTGGGTCATAAACTTGAGCGTAGGCGATGTCTCCGAGTGGCGGGTTTCCGGGGAGTAAAGCAGAATGCAGATTTTAGACGCGCGAAGCTCGGCCTTCGCTACGAAATATGCGCTGGGCATCGGCTATCTGGCGGCGCTGCTGCGGGACGGTACGAGCTCCGGATCAAACAGATCGGCTTCCGGCTAGAGGTCGTGAACGGGTCTGGCTGCGACCTTCCACGTGACTCATGAAGTCGGTCGCTGGCTGAAGCGGAGGACGCGAGTGCTACTGCTTCCTACCGGAAGCGCAGACCGCTGCGGCGGCGTCACCCCCGTTAGGCGGCGACACCAATCGCGACGCAACGAACGACAAGATGAGGGACGGACTGGCGCGGGACAACGCAGTGCTCCCGGACCGGGTGGCATGACCGTATATGCTGACTAGCCAGAAGCCCAGTTAAAACTTAAAACGCTGGAGGTCCAGAAGCTTTTCCATAGGCCTGCAACACGCTGACGACACTTGGCAAGAGCATCGTGACGGGTATCGGTCGTTTCGCCTCGGGGTGGCATTCCTCACCCTCTCGCAAAGCAACTGATTTGGGCAGAGATGCGGAGTTTTTGCGCACTTTTGTTAAGAGATGTAGTTTTTACGCACGATCTTGCGCAAATTGATCATTCGCCATGATTTGCAGGCTGGCACTCGGGCAGGCGCGTGCCTTGATCGATCGCAAATAATCTGCGCCATGGCCTTGGGACGCTGTGCGAAACCATAGTTGAAGACCACGCCGAGGGGGCTCAAAAGAACGTGAAGCGGAGTTTGCATGTCGTATGGCCATAATCGTGCAAATGCCTGTCTGTATGGAGCATTGCGTGCCGCACATGCCAGAAATCAGGAAAAAAAGGCGGCAATGCCTGGGAAGAAGTTGGCGCATGCGATGGAGCAAAAAGTGAAGCCCAGCATCGTTTAAGCGTAATAACAGTGCAGGACACAAGGTCTACGTATTCTGAAAGTATTTAGCTTTCGGTATGTTTTGATAATTAGGAGGCAGCCATGACAGCTCGCGCTACCCGAGTCCTTGTACTCACTTTATTGGCAGGTAATTTTTTTGAAATATTGGCCGACCACAAACAATTGAAAGCTGGCTTCAATCTCTTTTCTAAGGAACAGGACGTTCATCTGGGGCAAGAAGCCGCAACGAAAGCGGAACGCGATCTCCCAATTGTGCGTGATCGCGCGATCACCGATTACATTCAGGGGATCGGACGGCGTTTATCGTCACAACCTCAAGCGGGTGGATTCCCTTACACATTCAAAGTTGTGAACGAGAGTAGCATTAACGCATTCGCGTTGCCGGGCGGACCAACGTACGTAAACACCGGACTGCTTCGAGCCGCCGACAACGAAGGACAGTTAGCCGGCGTGATGGCTCATGAGATTGCCCACGTTGCGCTCCGACACGGTACGAATCAGACCTCGAAGGCAAACTTGATTCAACTACCCGCGATGATTGCCGGCGCCGTGCTCGGAGGCAACGGTTCAATGCTCGGTCAACTCTCGCAGCTAGGGATTGGTCTAGGCGCCAACTCTGTGCTGATGAAATTTTCGCGTAGCGCCGAGAGCGAAGCCGACCTTCTCGGAACGCAGCTCATGGCCCGAGCAGGGTACAACCCGATCGAGATGGCGCGGTTTTTTGAAAAGCTCGAGGCGCAAGGGGGGCGAGGCGGCCCTGAGTTCTTCGCTTCACACCCGAATCCTGGCAACCGCAGGAAGGCGATAGAAGAAGAAATCCGGACGCTTCCCCAGCGCAATTACGCGGAGGGAGAATCGGATGGCCTTCGCCGAATTCAGGCGCAGTTAGCCAGCCTTCCGCCGACAGATCGCGATGCGCGAGCGCAAGGCATTGAGGACACCCGTGGCGGCCAAGTACCCCGGGATGGCCAAGTCCCTCGGGCTAGGGAAGCCACCCGTCCGTCGGATCGACTGCGTGAATTCCAGGCGCGTGATTTTTCGATTTCCTACCCCGACAATTGGGAGGTGTTTGGCTCAAATGACTCGGCCATGGTGACGATCGCGCCACGGGAGGGCATCGTACAGGCTCGAAATGGTACGTCGACGGTCGGCTACGGCGCGATCATGAGCTTCTTCTACCCTCAGTACAATGATGGACGCGTAGATCTAGATCGTGATACGCGCGATCTGATCGCACAACTCAAGTCCTCAAATCCGACTATGCGAGCGGATGGAAATTCGCGCCGTATTCGAGTAGAGCGTGAGAATGGACTTCTAACGACTTTGACGTCAGAATCTCCGTTCCAGGGGGAGAGCGAAGTCGACCTGCTAGTGACAGTGACCAGACCGCAAGGGCTGTTCTATTTCGTGTTCATCTCGCCGCGCAACGAGCCCAAACAGGTTCGGGGAGTGTTCCGGCAAATGGTTCGCTCGGTCCGTTTTCCCGACTGAAATCGGTTTGCGTCCGTCAGCGACTTCATTTAAGAAGCGAATGCCGTGACGTTGAGAGATGCATCGGCGCTGATGGGGCGCTCCACTTGCGGTCACCATCCTTCGTCTACGTCCGTTGCGCCTCCACTTAAAATTGAGCAGCGCCTCGGTCTCGTCACCCTGACCGCAACGATGACCGACCGAGGCGGCCGCCCTATCATGGGGTTGAAGCAGACGGGCTTCCGAGTCTATGAAGATTTTGTGCCCCAGCCCGTCTCTGTATTCGAGGTCGAATAAATCACGAGCCGTATCGGGACCGTGTTCTAAATCGAGAGATGATTAGCAAGATCGATGACGTCCAGGACGCAGTCAATCACCTTATCGCGCTGTTCGATCCGGAAGCGGATATTTTCCTGCCGTGGTTCAGTACCGACGTGAAAGTGGCGGTCAATTTCGCAAGCGACGGCGTCCGGCTGAGGAAAGCACAAGAAGAAGGCTCTTCTGCTAATTACCGATGCCCAGGACGTCCAGAGCGACCGTACGTTTGACGCAATTCTATCGCTTCCCAGCCTGGGGATCGGCGATCGGAAACGCGGGTCGTTCGGACACATCAGCATGGCGAAGGATGACGCGGATATAAAAATCCTGACTGCTTTGGCCGAAGCAACTGGCAGGCGCAGCCATTTGCTCGAACAAGCGCATGCACGAGGAGTGGATTTAATCGATCAGACCCTCCAGGAAATCTCGGCTGAAGTTCGGAACCCGCCTCTCACTGACGCCGCTACCATCGCAGGTCGCCCGCCTTCGAAGCTATGATTTAAAGCGCCAGAATTACCAATTCCGTCCACTGACCGTTCTTAACTCAGCGCGCGGTTTCCGGCTCCAGGCCAACAATGGCAATTCCCTCATCGTCGGCCTTGGCAATCATCAACGCCCGGTCCAGCAGAAGCGTGCGCCCGGCATCCACGGCCAATACCGTAGTGCCAGTCTCTTTCATGACTGAGATCGTTTCCAATCCAATCACAGGCACGTCGAACAACAGATGATGGCGGCCGTTGGAAACCTTGATCAACCGCAGCGGCTTCCCGTTGCACAGTCCGGCGGCGCGCCTCAGCATGGCGTCGGTGCCTTCCATGGCTTCCAAGGCCACACAGGCGCAATCGGCAATGGCGGCACTTTGGCCGATATCGAAACCGGCCAGCGCACCGGCCACTCGCCGCCCGTAGGCGATGTCCTTCGCTTCGTCGCTGGTGGGCTTGCGTTTGGTGAGCACGCCACGCCCGGCAATGAGTGGCTTCAAGAGCCGGGTGGAATCCCCGAGATGTATGCCTTCGTCGGCCAGCACCTTGGCAACGGCGCCGATCAGTGCCGCGGTGTTCTTGCCCTTCAACGCGGCGAGGAGCTTCAACAGCCGCCAGTCCGGCACGATGGAGGAGAAGATTTTGGCGTGCTTCACCTGGCCGGCCATGATGACTTCGGTGATGCCCTCGGACTTCAGGATCTCGATCAGCTTGCTGAGCTGGCCGAGGGAGATCCAATGGCACTTCCAGGCGAGGGTTTCGATTTCGCGGGAGGCCTCTTCTTCGATGCCGATGGCTACCACCTGGTGCCCGAGGGAACGTGCGGTTTCAAGGGCCAGCAGCGGGAACCGGCCGTTGCCCGCGATCAGCCCGTACTTCACTTGACGACACCGCGCTGGGAGGAAAGCAGAAACGCGATCAGTTCATCCAACTCGGGGCTGGGGGGCACTTCCGCCCGGATGCGTTCCAGGGCCTGGGTGGTGTTCAACTTCGCGCGGGTCAACAGGCGGAAGGCGGTTTGCAAGCCGTCGATCGTGGGGGTTTCAAATCCGCGACGCTCCAGACCGGTGCGGTTCGCGCCGAAGACCTTGATCTCGCGCGGATTCACGGTGGTGGAAAACGGCAGGACGTCTTGCGTGACCACGCTGTAGCCGCCGATGATGGAATGGCGTCCCACGCGGCAAAATTGATGCACGCCGGTGAACGCGCCAATCACTGCCCAATCGCCTACCAGAACGTGCCCCGCCAGAGTTACTCCATTGGCCAGTACCGTGTGGCTACCTAACTGGACGTCGTGCGCCACATGCGTATAGGCCATCAGCAGATTGTCGTCGCCAAGGCGGGTGATCATGCCGCCACCGGACGTCCCGCCATGGATGGTTACGAATTCCCGAATCTTGTTCCGGTCGCCGATGCGGGTTTCCGACCGCTCCCCGGCATACTTCAGGTCCTGCGGGGCAACGCCGACAGTGGAATAAGGGAAGAAGACGTTGTCCGCTCCGATTGAAGTGATGCCTTCGACGAACACATTCGCCATCAGGCGCGTGCGCGGGCCGATCCGCACATCGGCGCCAATGACGCAGAACGGACCAATGTCCGCGGACTCTGCGATATGCGCCCCTGGTTCGATGATCGCAGTGGGGTGAATCGGCATGGGAAGCGGACTTATTCCGGAGCGGGAGCCCTATCGGAAAGGGTACACATTAGATCGGCTTCGGCCACCACGACGCCATCCACGGTAGCGACGGCGTGAATCTTCGCCACGCTGGGCTTCAGCTTCAAAAAGACCACTTCGATGCGCAACTGATCGCCGGGAACCACGGGCTTGCGGAAGCGGGCTTGCTCAATCATGGCCAGGAACACCAGCTTTTCGGCGCGGTTCTTGATGCGATTAAGCACCAAGACACCGGCGGTCTGCGCCATGGCCTCGACTATCAATACGCCGGGCATCACCGGGAAGCCGGGAAAGTGGCCGGTGAAGTGAGGCTCGTTCATTGTCACGTTCTTAATCGACACCACACGCATGTCTTCCAGTTCGAGAATCCGATCGATCAGAAGAAAGGGGTAGCGGTGGGGAAGCAGGGCTTGGATGGCCTGTATATCCAGAATGGGCATGCCGTCCCGCTATTATAACAGGGGATGGATCAATTACTTAGCTACGCGAAGCAGAAACAGACAGACATGATTGCACTGACGCGCGAGCTGGTGGAATGCGAGTCGCCGAGCGATTCACCGGAAGCGATCCGCCGCTTTGTCGATCTGTTCGCGGAGAAAGTGGCGGATATCGCGGACTGCAAGCGAGTCGCCGGGGGCCACCTGCAATGCACGTTCCGGCTGCCGGGCAAAAAGAAGACGGGGCAGGTTATGGCGCTTGGGCATTCAGACACCGTCTACCCGCTGGGGACACTGGCGAAGATGCCTTTCCGGCAGAGTAAAGACCGGCTCTGGGGGCCTGGAGTGCTGGACATGAAAGCGGGCATCGTCTTCTTCGTATTCGCGATGCGGGCGTTGCGCGACCTGGATATTCCGGTGAATCGGAAGGTGCTTTTGCAACTCAACTCCGACGAAGAAGTGGGAAGTGATTCTTCGCGGCCCCTCACTGAGAAAGAAGCGCGGCGTAGCGCGGCGGTGCTGGTGCTGGAGCCGGGACAGGGCATGAACGGGATGCTCAAGACTGCCCGCAAAGGCGTTGGCGATTATTTGGTGGCGGTGAAAGGGAAAGCCGCTCACGCCGGTGTGGACTTTGCGAACGGCGCCAGCGCGATTCTGGAACTGGCCCGGCAGATTGAGAAAATTTCGTCGTTCACGCAGCCGGAACGCGGGATCACGGTCAATCCGGGGGTGATCTCGGGCGGCACGCGGACGAATGTGATCGCGGCCGAGGCACAGGTGGAAGTGGATATCCGCATCGCGCGGATGAAGGACGGAGCGGGTCTGGATAAGAAGTTCCGGTCGTTGAAAGCGGTGGACAAACGCTGCACGGTGACTGTGACCGGCGGCTTGAACCGCCCGCCGATGGAGCGCACGGCGGGGATTGTCGCGCTATTCCAAAAAGCGAAAGCACTGGGACTTGAGTTGGGCGTCGAGCTGGAGGAATCCAGCACGGGCGGAGGTTCGGACGGCAACCTCACAGCTGCGTTGGGCATCCCGACGCTGGACGGATTGGGCGGGGTTGGGGAAGGCGCGCACGCCCCGAATGAGAGCATCCTCATCGACCGGATGGCGGACCGGACGGCACTGCTGGCGAAGCTGGTGCAGGCGATCTAAGGTTTACATAAGAAAGGTGGGTATTTTGGGCGGCATTGGCACTTCAAATCCTGCCCGTCTTTCTGTTTCGCTATTTCCCTTCCCATGACGGGCCCATCCACATTTACAATTGCCTGGTTCTGAAAGATCTTTTCAAGTCCCAGCATGGCCTTGCGCAAACGCATTACACTTTGAACCCGCAATTCCCGCTGAACGTACTGGCCCACGTATTGCTAACGGCGCTTACGTTCGTTGCGATCCCGCTGGTTGCGGAAAAGTTAATCCTCACCATTTACGCCGTTACGCTGGGGCTTTCGGCCCGATACGCTTTGGCCTCCATTCGCCGGCAATCGCTATTCCTTTCGTTCCTGATTCTGCCCACCGTATTCAACTTCACCGTCTACCTGGGCTTTTATAACTTCATCATCGCCATACCGATTTTCTTCTAGACCTTCGGTTATTGGCGCCGCAACGCAGCCGATCTTCGCTGGCCAAAAGTGGCGGTGCTGCCAGCGGCGTTCCTGGTGATGTATTTGGCCCACTTGTTCGTGGTCGCGTTCGCCTTCCTGGTGATTGGCATCGTTGTAGTGGCAGCCGTGCTTCGCTCACAGCCGTTCCGCTTCTGGCGCGTTCTCCAGACGATAGGCGTAGTACCAACTTTGCAAGGTCGTCCGTTGCGACCAAGCCACGCCGACCCCGATGACCAGTGTGCCGCAGAAAATCAGCAACAACAACTTCCAACGCTTCGACTTGCGTGCTTCGGACATGATTTCACCTCCGTGTTCCGTATCCCTGCTGCTCCTGGGCCGGGCCGATCTCGCAATCAAGGACCTTGAAGATGCCGTCGCTGTTGA
>JANYCV010000235.1 GCA_025360145.1 Acidobacteriaceae bacterium | reverse complement strand
TGTAGTGGACCCCATTTCTTGGACAAAAAAGCACCCCTTCCTTAGATGGTGGGCGGCATTGAAAATGATAAAGGAGAGTCAATGCCTCAAATACGCAAGAGTCACCCACCCAGCCTGAAGGCCAAGGTGGCCGTCGAGGCCATCAAGGCGCACAAAACGGCTGGCCAGATCGCGCAGATGTTCGGCGTCCACCCGACCCAGGTCGGAGGCTGGAAGAAACAGGCGCTGGCCGGCCTGCCGGACGTCTTCGGCAACGGCCGCGAGCAGATGCGCCAGCAGTCCGGCTTGGAAAGAGACGAACTGTACAAACAGATCGGGCAGATGAAAGTGGAGTTGGACTTTCTCAAAAAAAGAGCCGGCCTGCTCGCTTGAAGACCAACGCAAATGGATCGATCCACAGCATCCGTGCTTGAGCATTCAACGGCAGTGCGAACTGCTGGGAGTGCCGCGCTCCAGCTACTACCACCAGCCCCAGCCGGAGAGCGCGGAGAACCTGTGTCTGCTCCGCCAGCTCGACGAGTTGTACCTGAAGTATCCCTTTTACGGCAGCCGCAAGATGGCCGTCAAGTTGAAAATCAATCGCAAACGGGCCCAGCGGTTGATGCGCATTCTGGGCATCGAGGCCCACTATCCCAAACCCAACTTGAGCCGCCCCGCGGCGGGTCGTCAGATCTACCCGTACCTGCTGCGCGGCGTCGCCATCGAGCGGCCCAACCACGTCTGGAGTACCGATATTACGTACATTCCGATGCGTGGCGGCTTTCTCTACCTGGTCGCCGTGATGGACTGGTTCAGCCGGTACGTGCTCAGTTGGGAGTTGTCCAATACGATGGAGACCGGCTTCTGTTTAGCGGCGCTGGAGGCGGCGTTCCGCTTTGGCCAACCCGAAATCTGGAACTCCGATCAGGGCTCGCAATTTACCTCGGCCGACTTCCTGGCTCCGCTCAAACAGCGCGGGATTGCCATCAGCATGGATGGCCGCGGCCGCGCGCTAGACAATGTTTTCATCGAACGGTTGTGGCGGTCGCTCAAGTACGAGTTGATCTACCCCGGCGACTTCGCCACCGGCCAAGACCTGTTTCCGGCGCTGGAAAACTACTTTCACTTTTACAATCACGAGCGGCCACACCAGGCGCTCGGCTACCAAACACCCGCGGATCTGTTCCCGTACAGATCCATCAGGAAGAGATCGTTGCCATGATGGTGGCTCCGCCCCCAAACCCCCGGGATTTACCGCTTTTATTTTCCAGAATGGATGCTTTTTGCTTTACTCGAAACGGCGCCTGCCGTACAATCGATTTGCTTGCTAGGAGGATAGGGCAACGCAGGGATGCGCCCCGAGCGCCGATGCAAGTCCGGAATGGATGGCGACCTCACGGTCGCCTCCTTGGTCAGCCCGCCACACCATCTAAGAACGGACGTTTTTTTGTCCAACCGATGGGGTCCACCTCAACAGCAAACACGCCAATAAATTTGGTATTGTCACGATTGCGGAATACGAGAATTGCGCGGATACGTTTCCCAGCGCATGTACTAGAGTGTTGGAAAAGCGCACGAGACACGGCCAGATTCGATCGAACGATTGACGAATTCGGAGTGCTAGATCGAATCGGAAATATGCAAACATACTTCAGGCCTGTACCATGCTCGCAGGTTCCGGTTTCACTAAGACCAACTGGCGGGTGCCATCCCCATGCAGATAACACAAAGTACTCCCAGATCTAATGCCAGCGGCGTTGATCTTACCTGTCCTGTGTGTGGGTCTGGCATGGAGTACCCACCTGCCGACTACAATCTTTGTCCATCTTGCGGTACAGAGTTTGGCGTCAACGATGTGAAGATACTATAGCCGAATTGAAGAGCGGCTGGATTTCACGACGCCTAGCGTGTGGAGTCCAGCCGATCCCGCTCCGACGGAATAGATACCGTCAGAGCCATTACTACAGTTGAAAGCCAAGGAAATGGAGCTGCAGGCTATCCGCCCTTTTAAACCACTCAGGTGTGCTGTCGCAACTGCATTTGCGATGGACGTGGCTTTCTTCCGTTAAACTTTCTCGCAGATCACAATTGCTACAGAAGTCACATCTGGTGGCATGGGTCCGGCCAAGTCAGTCAGCTTTATCGGTGCCCTTACTTCGGCCGGATCCGAAGCTGCGGAACGAAAATCTCCTTCGCCTTCGCGGCGAGCACTTCGTCCACACGCATAAGTATCCCGAGATCTTCTCCCGCGGCAATCGCAGCGGCAATCCGTTTTTCAGCATCGATGATGCTGTTGCCAATCCGGATGGCTTCCTCCAGCCGCTTAATCGGAATCACCACGACGCCATCGTCATCGCCGACGAGCCAGTCTCCCGGATTCACCACGATTCCACCGCATTGAACGGGGACTTCCAATTCGCCGGCGTATTCTGCCCCACCGGCATTTGCGACAACCGCCCGCGCGAAGATCGGGAGACGGCTGCGGCGTATCTCGGCAATGTCGCGGATAGC
>JANYCV010000234.1 GCA_025360145.1 Acidobacteriaceae bacterium | reverse complement strand
GGATAGGGCAACGCAGGGATGCGCCCCGAGCGCCGATGCAAGTCCGGAATGGATGGCGACCTCACGGTCGCCTCCTTGGTCAGCCCGCCACACCATCTAAGAACGGACGTTTTTTTGTCCAACCGATGGGGTCCACCTCATCCGCCAGATAAAGGTCAAGCCCCCACCGCAAACCTAAGCCATCATCGCGCCCAACAAATCCTTCGAAATATTCAAATTCCCCTTAAACCCAGTCCCCAACTGAATCGACGGCTTATTCCCGCCGTGGAAATCCGAACCGCCCGTCACAAGCAATCCGTACTTCCGCGCCAGCTCCAAATACCGGGCCGAATCCGCAGCCGTCTGGTCTGAGTGATAGACCTCAATCGCTCGCAATCCCCAGCCCGCAATCTGCCCGATCAACTCGTCTTCTTCCGCGTGATTCCGCTTCCCCAAACGAATCGGATGCGCCAGCGACGATATCCCGCCGCCGCCGGCAACCCTCTGGATCGCCTCCTCCAGACTCGGCTCATCCCGGTCCACATACCCCGGCGCCGATTCATCCAAATACTTCGCGAACGAATCCTGAATACTGCTGCAATATCCCTTCTGCACCAGCAGCCGCGCAAAGTGCGGACGCCCCGCCATGCTCCGTCCAATCGCATTCACTTCTTCGATGTGAATATCCAAGCCAAGCGACCGCAACCGCACCGCCAACCGCTCATTCCGATCCCGCCGGGCCCCCTGCATTTGCAAAACCCAATCGCGAAACTCATCCGCCGGTCCGCCATTCAGAAAATAACCCAGCACGTGAACCGTCTTCGTCTTCGGATTTCCCAACGCCGTACTGATCTCAATTCCGCACAACAAATTCAAGCCCAGGCCATCGGCAAAAGGCTTCGCCTGTTCATATCCGGAAAAAGTATCGTGATCGGTAATCGCCAGCGCATCCAGCCCTAAATGATGCGCGGCCGAAACCAACTCCTGCGGCGAAAAGGTCCCATCGGACTCGGTGGTGTGGCTGTGCAGATCAATCATAAAAGGTCCAGCTCCTTCAACTTTGCAAAGACCTTGGCCACGCTATCGTAAATAGCTTCTTTCGAGGAATCGATCGATACTTCCGGATTCGCCGGCGCCTCATACGGGTCGGAAACACCAGTAAACGAGGCAATCTCGCCGGCCAGCGCCTTCTTATATAGGCCCTTCACATCGCGTTCCGCCAAAACCTCGATCGGGCAGTGAACGTACACTTCCACGAAATTCGGAATCGTCGCGCGGACCTCTTCGCGAACCGCGCGATAAGGCGAAATCGCCGCCGCAATCGCAATCACTCCGTTCCGCGAGAGCAGTTCGCAAACAAACCCGATCCGCCGGACATTGATGTCGCGATCTTCCTTGCTGAACCCAAGCCCCTTCGAAAGATGAGTCCGGACCACGTCCCCGTCCAGCAACTCCACCTTCGCGCCGGCTTCTTTCAACTGCGCGTAGACTATCTCAGACACGGTGCTCTTCCCCGCGCCGGAAAGGCCCGTAAACCAAATCGTAAATCCTTTATGCATTCTGTATTTGTGCGCGGCTGCCGCTAAGCACGTCGCGGATCAGCACGTCCACCGTCCGCTCCGCCCTGCCGTCCGGAGTAAAGTGAATTCCGCATTCCTTGTTGGCGTCCTGCTCCCACCACCAGCGGCCCGCCCGCTCGTCTTCGCCCGGTTCGGTAGCCCGCGTGCATGGACCGCAGCCAATGCTGGCATAGCCCTTAGCGTAAAGCGGGTGCCGCGGCACGCCGTTCGCGCGGATGTACTCCTCAACCTGCTCCCTTGACCAATCCGCCAGCGGACTCAACTTTACCCGTCCGTCCACCTCATCCACTTTCGCCAAGGACTCCCTCGTCTCCGACTGCGAACGCCGCAGTCCCACGGCCCAAGCCCGAAACTCCTGCAATTTCCGCTCCAGCGGCCGGACCTTGCGCAGATGGCAACACAGCGACCGGTAGGGCACCGACTCATAGAACAGATTCGGGCCGAAGCGCGTCACCATCGCTTCCAGTTCGTCACTTGCCGGCGACACGGTTTCCACCTTCACTCCATAGTGGGAACGCACCGTCTCAATCATGGCGTAGGTCTCTTCCGGCAAGCGTCCGGTGTCCAGCGTAATCACCCGTATATCGCTGGAAATCCTCGCCGCCATATCCAGCACCACCATCCCTTCCGCCTGAAAACTGGTGGTGATTGCAAGCCGCTCGCCAAACTCTTGGATCGCCCACTGCAATAGCTCCGCGGGCGCAACGGCGTCGAGATGAGAGTAAGTAGGCAGGTGAAGTATCCTAAAGCAGATCGAGTTTGGGGCTTTAGTTTGATGATACCATCGGGAACTCGAATGTGGCTCCCGCCGCCGTGATCATCAACTTCCCCGCCCCCAGCATCCGTCCGGAATTCGAGTAGAAAACCGCCCCGTCCGTCGATTGCCCCGGTGCAAGCCGTGTCTGCACGAACGAAATTGCAGAAGCCGCCGCAGCCGCCTTAATCTTGGCCGACGACACCTCCGCGAGCGCCGATTGACGTCGCTGCTCATACCCGTTGGTTGACTTGTAGCGATTGTTCCCGTAAATGCTCGATTCGTACGCAGTAACCAATTTCACCACGTCGCCGCGACTCGCCTTTTCCACCAGCGAATTGACCACATCCCGAGCCGGCGTCGGTTCAATGGCACTGCCGTCTTCGCGATAGTACACGAAGTTTTCCGGCTTCACCGTATAGTAAATCTTCGATCCGTTGGAGATCGCCACCTGCAAAATCGCATACCCCCTCACGTGGGCAGGAAGCTGCGCGAACATGATCGTCAATCCGTTCCTGGTCAGCGTCTGATACTTATAGCCGCCTGATTCGAACTCAATGATCTGCCCCGTGAGCCCAACAATCGTGATCGCGAGAAGCGATACTGTACGCAGAAAACGCCGGAGGCTCATACTTCCATAATAAGCTCCAATCCTCAACTTCGCCGCTTTTACCCTTGACTTCAATTTTCTACCCAGATTATACTATTCGGGACTTTAGTACTAGATTGAATCACTCATTTCAATTAGGAGAGAAACAAATGAATATTCTGTGTACTCTTGCCGTGCTTCTCGCCCTTGTCACGTCCCCGGCATTCGCGGCCGTGATTTACAACAACGATACCCCTAACAATCTAATCGGGGTTTCCACCAATCCAGCGGGCGGCGGCCGCATTGAACATGAAGCGGGCGACGACTTTATCCTGAACGCATCCACGCTGATCACCGGAGGAACCTTCACCGGGCTTATCCCAACCGGCGCCACTATCGCGAACGTAGTTGTCGCAATCTATCGGGTGTTCCCGAAAGACTCCGTTTTCCCGCCGGACAACCGGGTTATCACGCGAATGAACTCACCGTCCGACAACGCCTTCGATAGTCGCGATGCGTCCCTCAGCACGCTGACTTTCACCACTAGCGTACTAGCCGGCAGCTTCACTGTCAGTAATTCCGTCGTTAACGGAATCAATGCGTTTCCGAATCAAACCACAGGCGGCGAAGGCCCTCGTACCGGGCAGGAGGTCCGGTTTAGCGTCAACTTCGCGATTCCGTTCAGCCTTCCGGCCGATCATTACTTTTTCGTACCGCAAGTGGGACTCAGCGCCGGGAGTACCTTCCTGTGGCTCTCGGCGACCAGGCCAATTGTGGGGCAATTCGCATTCGCTCCCGACCTACAAGCCTGGACCCGTGACGCGAATCTCGATCCCGACTGGTCGCGTGTGGGAACCGACATCGTCGGTGGCGCCACGCCTCCTACGTTCAACCTCGCCTCCTACGTTCAACCTCGCCTTCTCGCTTAATGGCACTGAGGTGCCGGAACCGGCAACCATCGGTTTCGTGTTGTGCGGGATCGGCCTATTGGGCTGGAAGCGCAGCCGTTCCAGCTGATGACTTACTCGGGGCTTGGTCACCGAGCCCCGAGCTTTTTTCCGTCTAACCGAATTCTTGCCGCCTACTGCCGCGCGAACGGCTGTCTCTGCTCACTTCCCGCGGTAATTCGCCAGCCTCCCCAGTTCCTTTCGAAACAACGGATTATCCGGATAGTCCCGCGTCAGCTCCATCAGAAAACTCCGCGACTGTGCGGGCTGATCCTCGCGCAGGTAATAAATTGAAAGCAATATCTTCGCGAACGGCTTCAAATAGCGCCCCGACTGCGCCACTTTCTTCATCTTCTCCGCCGCAAGCTGCTTGCTTCCTTCTATGCCGTCGATCTTCACAAACCATTTCGCAAAGAAAGGCAGGCTTCCAATCAGGTATTCGCTAAACCCAGTGGTCATATGCGCATCCATGAACGCCGGATGAGCCTTTAGCAGACTCTGCGCGAACCCGGTCGATTCCTTGTAATAGGAAAAGCTATTCAACTGCCGCTTCTCAATCAGCGAACTGTAATCCCCGGTCAGCCCGGATGACAGCGCCATCGTGAACAGCGCATCGGCGTCCTGCGGATTCTTCGCCAACCGCGTTTGTGCCAATTTCTGCGCCTCGCCGATGCTTTGAAAAAATCGGTCCTTCAACCGCGGATCCGCCTTCATCTTTTTCTTATCGATCAATCGCTTGTCATCGGCGAAAAATTCGCCTTCCAGAATTTGCAGCCGGTCCAGTTCCTGAAAGAGCAGCGCGGAGGCCCGCACCGCATAGCTCAATGGGTCCGCGGGATCGGCAGCCACCTGTTGATCGATAAAGCGGTGCGCTCCCACAAAATCGAAATTGTACAAACGGTCGAATGCTTGATCCAACGGCGATGCCGCGCAGACCGACGCGAGCAATATCACGAAAACAATGATTCGCTTCATCCAAACAACCGCTTAAAATACTCCCGGGTGCGCCGCTGAATCTCAGCCAGCTTCACCGGCAGCGGCTCATCGTGAAGGCTCTCCGGCGTCCATCGGTGTACCAGATTTGTCAACACCTGCAAGTGCATCTCCGAATTCGGCAGCTTCCCTTCGGCATGTCCCGAGTACACCCGCAACCCATGATCGATGGCCCGGTAGAACGTAGCCGCATCGTAGAGAAATGCCGCATCGCTGCGCTCCAGGTGCCCCATCTTTTCTATGATATCGATCCGCTCCGGCGTATTCAGCACTTTATAAAAAATCCCGGCGCTCTTCAACCGCAGATACATCACCGCGAAATCGATATCGTAAAATCCACCCGGCCCCGCCTTCAAGGGATTGCTGGCGCCCTGCTCCTTTTCAAGCCGCGCGCGCATGTTCCGCAGGTCCGTGCGCGAACGCCCGCCCTGCCCATACCGCCGCCAGTCCACTTCCTGCAACTCATGCAGAAACCGCGTTGCCTTCTCGTTGTCCCCGATCACAGCCCGCGACTTCATGTAGGTGATGCCTTCCCAGGCCTCCGCCTTATTCGCCAGATATTCCCGGTAGCCGTTTACTTGTTGTACCAGCGCCCCGTCGCGTCCGTTCGGCCTCAGCCGCGTGTCGATCGCGAACAGCACACCTTCGCCCGTATAAGCCGTCAGTATATCGATCAGCCGCTCGGCTACCTGCGTCCAGAACACAATCTCCGGCGCGTCCTCATCCGGCAGCACGAAATTCAGATCCGCATCCGACCCCAGGTCGAACTCCCGCATCCCCAGCCGGCCCATGGCGATCACCATCATCTGATCGGAGGCGAAATATCCCGGCGTCTTCGGTGGATGCGCCTCCATCACCTGCTTCACCGCCATCTTATAGGCACCGCAAATCACCGCATCGGCTAGATCCGACGTGCGTTCCAGTGTGGTGAAAATCGGAGCGCTCAGGCAGATACTGGCCGCCTGAATCCGCAACATCTCCCGCCGGAAAAATCGCCGCAGTTGGGTCGCGTCCCCCAGCAATTCGGAAAGATCGCCGTAAGCCGGATGAACGCCGTCGCGCACGTGCGCCAGCTCTTCAATCAGTTCCGGATTTCGAATCAGCTCCTCGGCAAAGTGCGGACTATTCTCAAATAGGTCGACCGTATCCGCCGCCAGCGCCCGGTCTTCGTTGAGCATGCTCAAATGATCGGCATTGGAGACAATTTTCTCCAGGAACACTTCGAAAAATTTCTGCCCGCGCCGCAATTGACTCTCCGCCAGCGCCGCCGCAAGCCCGGGAGCGCGCTGATCCAACACTCGAATCAGATTGCTCGTTCCGGCGGAATCCGAAAGATGGGGCATCTCGGGCACAATCACATCGCTCTTCAATGGCCCGGACGGCAGCGCGTTGTAATACAGAGGCTGCTGCGAATGAATTACCCGGTCGTAGGTTTCCTGCACCTCTTCCAGATGCGTGTTGATCTGGTGCAGTAACTTATCCGCCGACGGCATCCGGCCCAACTGACCCACTGGCATCCGCCGTGCCACCAGTTCCAATTCCTGCGGCCTAGATGGCAGCGTGTGGGTCTGCCGGTCGTCGGCGAATTGAAGGCGGTGCTCCAGGTGTCTTAAGAACTGATATGC
>JANYCV010000229.1 GCA_025360145.1 Acidobacteriaceae bacterium | reverse complement strand
GCGAATGGTGGATCCGCACGTCGGGTTGCGGCAAACTGTGCGAAGGTGATTGAGACCCTTCAAGCTTCCGCACTTGCACTCCCAGTTGCCGATGGAATAATCGACAAACGCGAGTTCGCTCAAACCCCGGAAATCCGAGATCGGGAAAACCGACTTGAAAACACTCTGCAGACCGGTATCGTCCCGCTCGTCGGGCAGAAGATCCATCTGCAGGAAGCGCTCGTAGGACTTCTTCTGCACTTCGATCAGATTCGGGATGGGGACCGAAGTCTTAATCTTCGAAAAGTCGACTCGTTCGCGGGTGGTGCCTTTAGGCTGAATTTGCATGTTCCACTCCTACTGAATGCCGGCACGCCAGAGCATCAGGCTCGGACGTTCTGAATACGGCCTTTACAAAAAACACAACAGCGGACCGAAAAAACGCGTTGCGCGCTTCCGAAATCCACAAGCAATAACAAATTAGAAACAGAAAAAAGAAGCCAGATGAGGAAACCGGAGGAAATTGAACGATCGGGAAAGAGACGCTGCTCTGAGAAAAGCGAACCTACATTGCAGTCAGCAAAACCACATGCTTCTCCCAGGGAAGAAAAGCGCAAGGCTAAGCGGTGCGTACTCCCGAAGGAGCGATGCACGATACCGCAGGAAGAAAGGTTCACAGGCAAATGTCCGGCTACGTATCCGGTCAGACCTTATTCAATCCACAGTTTAGCAGACGCAATCACCAGCGTCAAAGAAGGGGAGCACTCCAACTGCAGATCAGAGTGCCCCCTAGCCATTACCTACGGCCCAACAACCATTTATCTTATTGCTGGTAAAACATTTACCAGACTCGCCGCGGAAGGTGTTACTTGACTTCCACGGTAGCGCCGGCTTCGGTAAACTTCTTCTTGATGCTTTCTGCTTCGTCCTTGTTAACGCCTTCCTTGATGGGCTTAGGTGCGCCGTCCACCAGATCCTTGGCTTCTTTCAGGCCGAGGCTGGTGACTTCACGAACCGCCTTGATGACGTTGATCTTGTTTGCGCCCACTGCCGTCAGGATCACCGTGAATTCGGTCTTTTCTTCCACTGGTGCGGCTGCCGCGCCAGCCGCCGGAGCAGATGCAACCGACGCAGCAGCGGCCGAAACGCCGAGTCTTTCTTCCAGCAACTTCACCAGCTCGGACGCCTCGAGAAGCGTCAGCGCTTGAATCTGTTCTGCAATACCGTTGATGTCCGCCATTTGTCTTACACTCCCAATAATTTAAAAACTGAAATTGAAACCGAAACCCTAACTACTAAACTTGTTTTCCTTCACACCCTGATCCAAGACGACGGCGAGATTCCGCCCCACCCCGTTCATCGCAGTAACCAAACGCTGCGCCGGAGATTGAATGAGCCACAACACCTTAGACAGAAGCTCGTCACGCGACGGAAGATTCGCCAGTTCGTGAATGCTTTTCACCTCTACGGCGCGGCCTTCAACAAAGCCCGCCTTGAAAGTGAACGCCGGAACCGTCTTTGCGTAAGTGGTGAGCGCCTTTGCCAGTGCCACGGGATCGGCAGTGGTAAAGGCCAGGGAAGTCATACCTTTCAACCCGCCGAGTAGCTCCTGCGAAGGCAGCCCCTCGGACGCCTTCGCGGCGAGGTTATTCTTCACAACCCGATACTTACCGCCAGCCTGCTTCACCGTCTTGCGCAACAAGAAGTCCTGATGGACAGTGATCTTCTCGAAGCCAGTCACAAAAATGTTGGGCGACTGCTGCAACTCTTTGCGCAAGGCATCAAGGTCTTTTTCTTTTTCGGATTTTTTCTTCATTGTTTCGAATCTCCCGGAGGATAATCTCCCGAAGCCTTAGGAGGCAACCGGCTTCGCGTTGAACGAGCTGACATCGAGCGAGATACCAGGCCCCATGGTGGAGCAAATAGTGACGCTCTTCACGTACTTGCCCTTAGCGGCAGGCGGCTTCGCTTTTACCACCGCGGCAAGCAAGCTCGCTGCATTTGCGAGCAATTTCGGCGTCTCGAAGCTGACCTTGCCAACTGGCGCGTGGATGACACCGGTCTTGTCGACGCGGAATTCAATCTTACCCGCTTTGGTTTCGCGAATCGCACCGGCCACGTCCTGCGTTACCGTCCCGGTTTTCGGATTGGGCATAAGTCCGCGCGGACCGAGCACTTTACCGAGCTTACCCACCGAGCGCATCATGTCCGGCGTGGCGATGACCGCGTCGTAATCGGTCCACCCTTCGGACTGGATCTTGGCGACCATATCCTCACCACCGACGAAGTCCGCACCGGCTTCCTGCGCTTCGCGTATCTTGTCGCCCGATGCGATCACCAACACGATCTTCTTCTTCCCAAGCCCGTGTGGCAGAACGAGCGTACCGCGGACCATCTGGTCGGCATGCTTTGGATCGACCCCGAGCCGCATGTGCAACTCGACAGTCTCATCGAACTTGGCGAATTTGATCTTTTGAACGAGCGGAACGGCTTCCTCGAGCTGATACGCACGGGACTCAACCTGCCCAGCGGCAGACAAAAATTTCTTACCTTGTTTCTGGCTCATGTAATCCTCAACTGGTGCAAACGGCGTCAAGCGTTTTAACAGCGATTACGCTCTTCGCCTCCCAAGGTGACGTGGCATGGTTCGCCACATGACAGCAGGTGAAAACAAAAGTGTAACAAACTGGTGATTGAATTGCAAGTTGTTTGAATCTACACACAGCGATTTCGCAACGTGGAGCGCGAAGTCTGCCTAAGTCGCTGTGTGACCACGACTTTTGGGCTAAATGGGACGGTCGCATTTTTTGCGCTCGCGCTTTGGTGACGAAAGGTTTTGCCAGGCGGGCTTCTCCTGAACCCTTTGGGGATGGAGGCAAAGAGGGACCTCGGGGTCCCATCGAGAGGACTAGTCAAACCGAACAGGATGGAGAAGACGACAGTCTTGGTTTAGCCGGCGGATATCAGCTTGTATCGGAACGGGCGGTGAGAAAGCCGTAGCCAAGTTGCCGCGCCATATCGCAAAAACCTGGTTCGACGCCTCTGCTATGGTTGCCGACCTGACGGTAGTAGAAGGCCATCGTGAGTGCGTAGGCAAGGACACGGATTATGCTCAACACGATGAGGGCACACTCCTAAATGGGCGGAGCGCTGCTTCAGGCGGCAATCGGTGGTGATGGTCTGAAAGGCTTGCACGCCAATCGTCCAGCGGCTCCATCCGAGTGGATGGATGAAGTAGGGAGGAATGGCACCGAGATCCACGTTAGTCGCATAAACCTAAAAACGGCAGTTGGAGCCACTCAAAATCGAATTGACCCTTAGCCGCAAGCAGATGCAATGGAATCAGTTATCACCCGCATGGTGAACTGCGGAGGTAACGGTTCAGGTACCCCTTGAATTCCAGCGGAGCCGGTCACCAATTCTGTCCCTCCGAGTGCCACGGCGCGTCGCGCTCCAGGAGCGGTGACGGAGAATCAACGACTTGGCAACCGCTTTGAATTGGCGATCCGCGCAAAGCCCACTTCGGCGAAAGCCTGAGAGGGGGCCTGAACTGTTACCTGCGGAGTAGTTGAAATCCTGAGATATTTCAGGGACTTGATGCGATGCGCAGCAGTCGAACTCCCGGATTCAAGGATAAAAGTTGGTGCTGACAATGGGATCGGGCTTTCTCGTTTTACCCGCGAGCACTTGGGCTTCCTTCGCTTGGAATTTCTGCCCTTAGCTTTTTCCGCTTTCGGCTCTTCGATCCGGGGCGCCTCCACTTGGCGCTCCTCGATCTTGACGCACTTGGCGTTTTGCACCCGAACCGTCTTCACCACTCGCACGGCACGGTCGTCCACCGGCCAGTCCACCTCCGGCACGTGCCAGAGTTGCAGGTCTTGTTGGGGATTCGCTTCGTGGTGCTGCGGCGGACCCGCGGTGAGCCGGTCGGCTTCGGCCAGCAGGCTGGATTGATTGTTCTTGATGTTGACGATCCAGTCCAGCCCGAGTGATTCCACCTCCCGAACGAAGGGAGCTTGGAGATAGAGTGCATCGGCGACGAGAATATTTGATGAACAGGCATCCCAGCGTTTCAGTGAGATCCTTCATCATCGCCAGCGGGCAAGCCACCTCGGTCTCACCGCCCTGCTGAAACCAATGCGCTTTCAAGTTCTGGCGCCAGGGTGCCCAATTGGAGCATAATGCAAAATATCAACCTGGATCTCAACACGTCCGGCATGACCGGCTATGTGAACACCGCCGCAACCAAGCGCGACTATACGGCCAGCAGCAATGCGCAACTCGTGCTCGGTTCAGTAGAGTACGCCCATTATTAGGGCCTCGTCCCTCGCGCGGACCGTGTGGGCAAGCGACACTGGGTGCTTGCCCGCATCGCTT
>JANYCV010000200.1 GCA_025360145.1 Acidobacteriaceae bacterium | reverse complement strand
CTTCAGGAGCCTGTCGGAATGAAACTGTTTTTTAGAACATTAAACTGAGTATGTGCTTGACTCAATTGGGTGCGGTCTCGCAGCGTTTCGTGGGGCTGGTGCATTGGCGCCTTCGTCCCGCTTCCAGCAGCGGGACGAGGGAGTCCCACGCCGGCCAGGGGGCCCGCCCTACCGAGCTGCTGCGGTAGTAATTACTTGAATGATGGAAGTTGGATCTTTCCTTGTAATCCGGAGGTCGCAGTCAAGGCTGGGCGAATTCTGGATTCGTTTGCGCGAACGCGGAAGGGCGCGAAACTGAGAGGCGATGATTTCTTGATCTCCGTCGAGAAGAAGACCGGTATTAGTCGCGCCGCCGCAAAACATCAGACGCTTCCCACCCGGCCCCGCCCGCCGGTGAGCGTAAGGCATGGGTAGAAACGCTTTGGCGCCTCTGTTTCCCGCAAAGCGGTTAGCAGGTTGAACTCTATCCGAATACGTTAGGCGTCTAGGTTAGTCCCAGCACGAACTGTTCCATCACCGTCCGGTCGTCAGGACGAGTGTCTCTCAACGCCCGGTCTGTTTCGAAGATCTTCTGTATTGCTTTCCGCATTCTTGCCGCCGGGAAGGCTGCGACGGTTTGTTGCACCTGCTCGGCGCGCGACCTCCACATCGGAGTCCCCAATTTAGTGAAGTGCGATTGAATCATCCCCGAGTTGGTCAGGCCCGCTTCCTTGGCGACTAATGCCAGGCGGAACTGCGTCGCCAGGAACGTAAGGGCCAGCGGAAGATACTCGCCCTCGCGGACCAGAATGTCGAGCGCGTCCAGTGATCCCGCGCGATCTCTCCGGCCTATCGCGGATACCAGAGCGAAGATCGTAGTCGCGCGGCCATTAGGCACCAGGCTCACCACGTCGTCAGCGGTTACGCGGTGGTCCTTGCCGGCGTACAACGACAGCTTTTCAATCTCGGTGGCGATCCTGGAAGCGTCCGAGCCCAGGATCTCAATCAGCAGGTCGATCTCGTCCCCTCCAATCTGAAGTCCGGTGCGCTTGGCCTGCGTAAGCGCCAGATTCCTGGCGGCCGCCGCGGTGAAGCGCTGGCACTCAATCTGCGCAGGGATAGCGGCGAAGAACTTCTGAACGCGCGCCAGCTTCGTTTTGTCATCACCCTCGAAGTCATAGCGGGAACACTCGAAAACCAGCACCGTGCCCGGCACGGGATCCTTCAGATAAGCGACTAGCGAAGCCGCGCTGGACTTGCCGCCGCCTTCTTCGGAGTCATCGGAATCGCTCGCGGCGGATTTTGTCCGGGGTAGAGCGCCTTCCGCGGAGCTCACCCAGATCAAACGATTCGAGGCGAACAGCGAAAACGAACGGGCATCGTCCATTACCACGCTCAAATCGGTCTCGTCCAGGTCGTAGCGTGTGAAGCCATTCTCGCGGTCTTCCGGCGGCAACGCCCGTTCGATCAGAGCTTTGCGGCACTGTTCGCGATGCCAGGCTTCCTGCCCAAGGAACAAGTAGGCTGGAGCCGGCTGTTGCTTTTGAATGGATCGGAGGAATTCGTCGGGTGTCATCGTTTAGAAGGCCTCCAGAATTGCGCTCACCACGGATTTAGCTACTTCGCGGCTCAAGCGATCCAGCGCAATGTCGCTTTCCTCAAAATACTCCAACTGGTCGATGCTGATCTCATACCGCTGGCGTACCTCCAGGTTCGGCCGGGAGAACAGCAGTTTGCCAGTGGTTCGCTCGGTCAGGTTAATCTGCAGGATCGCGCTCAACTGCACTGAGTTGGCGCGTCCGGTCTTTTGATCGGACACCACCGGATAGGAGAAGTAGTTGACCACCACCGCCTTGAGCACCGCGTCCGCCTGAGCGGGGTCGGTGACGATCCGGTAGCGGCTGCGGCTGATAAACTCACGGGTCAGCGTGGAGGCCAGGCGGTCGGAGAGCTTGTAGCGGTTCGTCAGATTGCCGACGGCGGGAATCGCGATGGTCTTGATCGTAGCCGGCAGCAGGTCGGCGTGGCCTGAGACGTGATAGCCGCATCCATTTACAGCCAAGGTGACAGCCAAGGTAACAGCCAGGGCGGCAAGCGTGCGTACAGTGTACTTCATAGAAGCTGGCGGGCGACGTCCATGGCGCAGTCGACCGTGACGCGGAAGTTGTCTGCAACCGCCCACATCCAGATGGCTTTGGGGTAGTTGCGGTCGGTTTCGATCAGGCCGGCAGTGACGCCGGATTGCCCAACCGTGCCTACGTTTGTCGGCGGTTCCAGATCCGCGCCGCGCACCTCGATTTGTGCCGAGGCAAGGGTTTCAGAGATCGCCACCGAGCCAGGGTTGTTCTCGAACTCGGTCCAGATGGAGAAGCTGTAGCCGTGGAACACAGGGGCCTGCGACAGGCGGACCGAAGGCACGGGCGTGTTGTGCGAAAGAGTGGCCAGGTGGCGGTCGATACGATGCTCAATATCTTCGAGCTGGACTGGCGCGTCCCCGCCATAGCGCGGAAGCAGATTGAAGCTGAGTTGCGCGTCGAAGACCTCTTTCGGCAGGGTCTTAAACGAAAGCAGGCTGGCAGTCTGCTTCTGCAATTCAGTAAGACCGGCGTATCCGCGTTCGCTGGCCGGTTCAAAGATCTGTACCACGGAATGAAGGATGGGGTGGTGCCGGTGAATACGCCGGAAAATCTGTGCCAGCACCGTCGCCGCAGGATGCGCGATCACGTGGATGACATCGGCAGGTACAGCGTAACCTTCCGGTTCGAGGATGGGAGCACGTAACCGGGCGTTGGGCTGGTCTTCCAGCGATCCGGTGAGGTCGATGATAACCGCCTTCGATTTGGCTTCCAGCACCAGATCCAGAGCCTTGCGGCTGGAGAGCGGAGAGCCGGCCAGGAACAACACCTGGCAACGCTCCAGCACATCGGCGTCCAGCTCTGTGATCACCACCGGTTCGCCGTCCTGGATGCTTAAAACCTTCGCGCCTTCTTCATCGGCGCCGATAAGCTTCACTCTTGCCGGGAACTTCGTCTCGGTCAGTTGGTCGCGGAGTTCCCGGCCGAGCAGGGATTCGCCGCCAACAATACAAACATCGTGATTATGCATGAATCAGGAAACCTTCGGTTCCGCCGGCCGGAACGTGCGCCGCACGATCCCGGCAATCCGCGTGACGATCCCGCTGCCTACGTAAAGTACCGCGATACCAAGCAGCGTCGCCTGCGAATAGGCCCAGATCAAATAGATAAAACTGCTGAAAAGGATGATGGTGAGAGGAGACCGCGGGCGCAGCAGGTGCAGATCCTTGAAACTGTAGTAGCGCCAGGTGCAGACCATCAGGAACGAGAGCAGCGAAAGCAGCCCCATCCAGGCCACCGACCATGCCCAGGACTGCAGCGGAATACTGTTGCACGCGTAGGTGACGGCCACTACCAGGCCGGCGGC
>JANYCV010000168.1 GCA_025360145.1 Acidobacteriaceae bacterium | reverse complement strand
AGACTCGAACGCGCGCAAGGGCTTCATGCAAAGCAGTCCGCTGCCGAATCCGGAAGAGCCCGCTGTGTACTGGCCGCAGGCGTTGAAGGACGGTACCCCGGTGAACCTGCGAATGCTGACGAACGATCCGATGCCCAACGTAGTCTCGCTCACCATCGACGAGGAGTACGGTTGGGTCACCGCAGCGAATCCGCAAAAGGGTTTGTTGATCGGCTACATCTGGAAGACCTCTGAGTATCCGTGGTTAAACGCGTGGCGGGACGTGAGAGCCGGTAGGCCGACCGCGCGCGGATTGGAGTTTGGAACTACCGGCCTGCACCAGCCCTATCCGATTCTGGTTGCCAAGGGATCGATATTCGGCCGCCCCATCTATAAGTTTCTCGATGTGGGCGAGACGGTGGCGTGGTCCTAAACGGGTCTTCTGCCGAATATACCGGCGGGATACAATGGGGTCGGCGCGGTTACGTATTCCGGGGGCAAGTTGGGGCTGCACGAGCGTGAGCGTGAAGGCAGGAAAATGGTTCTGGAAGTGAACACTATGGATGAATTGAAAGATGCAGACTCTATCCGTGCCCACTACGGCGAACCGAGCCACATGGCCAAGGCGAAGCAGCTCGCTCGTTTGGATCAGCATTGCCGGTCGTTCATCCAGCTATCGCCCTTCCTCGTTGTAGCAACCACGGATGCGGACGGACGCATGGATACCTCGCCCCGCGGGGATGCACCCGGCTTCGTAGCCGTGCTGGATGACAAGACCCTGGTGGTTCCGGATCGAGTGGGAAACCGGCGCGCCGACACGATGCTGAACGTCACCGCGAACGCCCACATTGCGCTCTTGTTCCTGGTGCCGGGAATCAATGAGACGTTGCGGGTCAACGGCACGGCGCGCGTCACGGTAGACCCCGCCGTGCTGGCTCCGCTGACCGCCAACGGAAAGCTGCCGGCGGCGGCGCTGGTGGTCACCGCCGAAGAAGTGTTCTTCCATTGCGGCAAGCCGTTGATACGGTCCGATCTATGGAATCCCGACCGCCGTGTCGAGCGCGGACGGTTTCCTTCCCTGGGGAAAATTCTTGCGGATCAGATTGATGGAGGGAAAGCAGAGGACTACGATCGAGGAATTGAAGAGCAGTACCGGACCCGGCTCTACTGAATCGGTTTCCGAAAAAAATTGGCGGAGAGACAGGGATTCGAACCCTGGATAGAGTTTCCCCTATACACGCTTTCCAAGCGTGCGCCTTCAGCCACTCGGCCATCTCTCCGGTTCTTTTGCGGGTCCGTTGTCGAACCCGCAAACAATAGTGTAACAAACCGCCCTTACGCCAGGTCGAATTTTTCCTGATGCAGAGCCGGATCACTGGTAACCAGCACCGGGCGGCCCAGCACTTCCTCAATCTCCTCCAGGTACTTGTTGGTATTTGATTTGAGGAACTTAGCCACTTCCGGATTCGTCCGCAGCATGCAATCCTTGCCATCCACGGCGTTCCGGATTTTATAGGCTTCCTGCAGAATTTCCGTCACCACCGTCTGTACGCTCTTCACATACCCTGCGCCTTCGCACATCGGGCATGGCGAACACAGCGTCCGCTCCAGGCTCTGCTTCACCCGTTTGCGTGTGATAGCCACCAGGCCGAAGTCGTTAAACTGGAGAATCTTGTATGGTGCGCGATCCTGCTGCATCGCCTCTTCCAGCGCCTGCATCACTTTCTGGCGATTCTTGCGCTCATCCATATCGATGAAGTCGACGACGATAATACCGCCCAAATCGCGCAGCCGGATCTGGCGCACAATTTCCTTCACCGCCTCCGTATTGGTCTTTACGATCGTATCTTCCAGCCGGTTCGACTTGCCCACGTACTTCCCGGTGTTGATGTCGATCGCCACCAGCGCTTCGGTCTGGTTGATCACAATGTATCCGCCGGACTTCAGCCATACCTTCGGCCGCAGCGCCTTTTCCAGCTCATTGGTGACGTTGAATGCGTCGAAAATTGGCGTCGGGCGGGTGTACATCTTCACGCGTGAAACCAGCGCGGGCTGGAAGCGCTGCATGAAACGCAGGACGCTCTCGTATAACTCTTCGTTGTCGACCCAGATCGATTTGAACGTATCGGTCAACTGGTCGCGAAGAATGCGCTGCACAATTTCAAGATCGTGATGAAGCAGCAGCGGCGCGGGTTTCTTCTCAGCCTTTTGCCGGATATCCAGCCAGAGGTTATAGAGGAACTGCATGTCGGCCGCAATTTCCTCCTCGCTCTTCCCTTCACCAGCGGTCCGGACAATGTAGCCGCCGGTGATGCCTGCGTGATTGGCTTGCAGAATGCGCTTCAGCCGCAGCCGTTCCTCGTCACTCTCAATCTTGCGGGAGACGCCGAGGTGTTCCAGGCTGGGCATATAGACCACATACCGGCCCGGCAGCGCAATGTGCGAGGTGATGCGCGCGCCCTTCTGGCCGATGGGTTCCTTGGCGATCTGGACGATGATCTCCTGGCCTTCCTTCAGCAATTCGGTGATCGACGGCAGCGGCGGACGCTCGCGGTCCGGGCGGGCCACGGGACGCTGGCTTTCCTGGGCAATCGGTGCGGCTGGCTCGGCCACTCCTTCCACTTTGGCGTCGTTTCGTGCTTCCGGCCGGTCGCCGCGATTCTCTCCACGATCTCCACCGCGTCTCTTGCGACGGGCTCCGCGCGGGCCGCGGTGCATGTAACGGGTGCCAGGCTCGCGAACGGCCGCGCTGAGCGGTTTCTCCGATGTTTCCGTGGCGGTAGCAGGCTCTTCGCCTGGCTCACCGGCGGCTTCAGCGGCTTCCTCGGCTTCTTCGGCCGCTTCTTCGGCGGCCAGTTCCAGTGCCTCCTCTACGGCTGCTTCAATGTCCGTCTCGCCACGGGGATCCAGGGCCTCGACAGCAGCTTCCGCAGCGGTGACGAAGTGCGCAGGTACGGCTTCAGGCTCAGGCTCCGGCTCCTTGGTCTTGGCCATGGCCGCTCCCGCACCATGTCCAGACTCCACAAACACGCGCTCGGCCAGAACAGGTTCAATCGCGACAGGCTCAACCGCTATCGGTTCCAGAACAGGCGGCGGAATAAATGCCGGATCTGGGAACGCTGCCATGACAGCCGGCTCGAATTCCACCGGCGCAGGCTCGCCGTGGCCGGTCTCAGGTACCGCTGCAGCCACAGGAGCCTCGATCTCTTCTACGGCTTCCGGTGCGACATGCTTCGCCGGACGGCTGTATTTCGCGAGCGATTCTCCGGGCAGCAGGATGACGTCCCTGGACTGCGGTTCCTCCCGGAAAGTTTCCTGTTCCAGGGCGGCAGCTTCCACCGCGGGAGACTCTATGGCAGGGGAATCGACGTCGGACGCATACTTCGAATCCGGAAATCCACCTCCACCTTTCCGGCGGCGGCGCGAACGGCGGCTCCGGTCGCCGCGGTCATTCGACGATCCTTCTGAACGGGGAGATCCTTCCCTCCGCTCAGAGGGCTGGTTCGCGGCGGGGGGTGCTGCAGGAGCGGCGGACTCAAGTTCAGACGCCGCCACCGGTTCCTCCGCGGCTTCCACCGGCTTCTCCGCAGGCTTCGCAAATCCTTGCGGCGGTCGCTCACTCCGGCCATCGCGGCGGGTAAATCCGCCAGTCCGGGCTGGACGCTCTTCCGCCGGGCCGGTGATCTTGTCGTACTCTTCGTTTTCCTCGAAAAAATCGGAGACGTAAAGAAAGGTGTCGCGTTCCAGGCCAAGGTCGACAAATGCCGACTGCATGCCCGGGAGGACGCGGGTGACACGGCCCTTATGAATGCTCCCTGCCAGGGAGTACTCATTAGACCGCTGAAAATAGACTTCTACTAACTGATCGTCTTCCAGAATCGCCACTCTGGTTTCGTGGCGGTTCGAGGAGATAACTAACTCTTTGCTCATGGACCTTCTCCGTTTTCACGACCGAAAGTAACTACCCATGGACGAAAGGCCAAATCCGGCTTGGTTCCACGCGCTCCTCGCCCCGAGGCAGCGGAACGCGCGACGCTAATAAATCAAATTGCTTTGGCCGCGAGAGTGGAGCAAACTCTAAAACACCCTCAGCCAGCTCGAAAAGCGAGGAAGGCTCGATACACCCTGATACGCCTTTCCCTGTCAACGAATCACACAATTCGGTAGCGGAACCAAACCCACTAACCTCAAATCCGGGCAGTTCGACATCTCGGTCGAACTCAAATTCTAAACCGCTAATTTACAAATCTTCGCAGCCGGACATTGTTCACCAAGCCCAGCATCAGAAACACAGACAG
Source organism: Acidobacteriaceae bacterium (assembly GCA_025360145.1). Taxonomy (GTDB): domain Bacteria; phylum Acidobacteriota; class Terriglobia; order Bryobacterales; family Bryobacteraceae; genus JANXXV01. The sequence goes on along the minus strand of JANYCV010000168.1, from coordinate 10,801 downwards.
AATATGGGAGCCACCGGCACTCATCAGCGGCAGCGGGATTCCGGTGACCGGCATCCGGCCCACGACCATCCCAACGTTCACCAGAACGTGAAACAACAACAGCGTGCAAACTCCCATGCAGATATACATACCGGCCCGATCCGGGGCAGTCTGCGCGTTCTGCACGATCTGCATCAGCAACAGGAAATACAATCCTAATACTACAACAACTCCGACGAACCCATGCTCCTCGCTGAAAGCGGAGAAGATGAAGTCCGTGTGCGGAACCGGGAGAAACTGCAACTGCGTCTGCGTCCCGCGCGTCACCCCTTTGCCCCACATGCCACCCGCGCCGACGGCGATTTTCGACTGAATCACCTGATAACCCTGGCCTCGCGGGTCTTTTGCCGGGTCGATAAACGTGGTGAGCCGGGCCTTCTGGTAGTCTTGCAGGAAATGCCATCCCACCGGAAGTGTCAGTGCCAGCACCACGCCCAAAACCGCCAGATACTGCCACCGCAAACCGGCAAGCAGAATCCCTACCGCCAGAACCGGCAGGTACGTAAGCGCGGTTCCCAGATCGGGCTGTTTCATCACCAGGAGCATGGGCAAGCCCACTAGACCGCCGATCTTCAACAGATCCCGCCAGTCCAAGTCGTCTCTCTTTAATTCGGTCATAAACCGCGCGACCAATAGGATGATTACCAATTTTACGAATTCGGACACCTGGAGCCGGAAGCCGCCACCCACCGGAATCCAGCGCCGGGAGCCGAATACTTTAGTCCCGATCAGGAAAACAGCTATCAGCGTCACGATGGATAGCCCGTACATCAGATAAACCTGTCCCAGCAGGGTGTGGTAGTCGATATTGGTGACCACCCACATCAGCAGCAGCCCCGCGGCAATCCAGATGATCTGTTTCCACCAGGCATCTTTCCAGATGGTTTCGTGGGTGGCGCTGTAGATCTGGAGAACACCCAGCGCAGAGATGGAGAGCGCGACCAGCAGCAGCGGCCAATCCAGATCGCGAATCGAACGGTAGCCGGTCATTCCTCTTCCTGCGATTGTGCGCCGGCAGCCATGGGGATCTTGGTGATGAACGCCTCCGGCGTCCTTGGGGGAGCGGGAGTGCGTCCGGTATTCAGCGGACCAAACATGGGGAGTTGGGTGAGCAACTGTTGCGGCGAGGTCCGCAGCCGTTTGTCGAAGTAAGACTTGATCACGTCGGCAACGATGGGCGCTGCCAAATTGCCGTGCTCCCCGCCTTCAAATAGGGCAACAACCACTATTTCAGGAGTCTGGCGCGGAGCGAAACCGACGAACCAGGCGTTGTCTTTCATTACACGTCCGGCTGCGGTTCCCTTCAACAAATCATTCGAGGCAAGTTGGGCCGTCCCCGTTTTACCGCAAACATCGAGCCCGGGAATTCTGGCGCGCATGCCAGTGCCGCCCCCTTCATTCACCACGGCATACATTCCGTCGATCACCTTGACGATGTTGTCGAGATTTACCGCGCCCCGGTTTCCGGAATCCCCGTGCGATGGATCCAAGAGAAGGTGCGGCCGCTGCCAGACGCCGCCGGTGGCAATGCCGCCAATCGCCCTGGCGAGTTGCAGCGGAGTAACCGTCAGGGCACCCTGTCCAATGGATACCGAGATGGTCTCGCCGGCATACCACTTCTGACGAAAGTTCCGGATCTTCCATTTCGTCGACGGAACCACTCCCTCCGCTTCATGCGGCAGATCGATTCCCGTCTTTTCGCCGAGACCGGCCATCTCCGCAAACTTCGCGATGTTATCGATGCCCATCTTGTTCCCGACGGTGTAGAAGTAAACGTCGCACGATTGCATGATGGCCTTGCGCAGGTTTACGGTGCCGTGGCCGCCTTTTTGCCAGCAGCGAAAGTAACGTCCATAGAACGACGCGCCTCCGTTACAGCGCACTGTGAAGTTTTCGTCGACGGTTCCGGTTTCGAGCGCCGCAAGCGCCATCAGCGGCTTAAACGTCGAGCCGGGGGCGAGTTGCGCCTGGATCACCCGATCCAGCATCGGCTTATCCGGGTTCTTGAGGATCTCCTGCCAATCCGCGGTACGGATGCGGCCGGCAAATCGATTCGGATCGTAGGCGGGACGGCTGACCATCGCCAGCACTTCGCCGGTGCGCGGGTCGAGGGCGACTACTGCGCCGCGGCGGCCCTCCATGGCAAGTTCGGCAACGGCTTGCAGGTCCAGGTCGATGGTCAGTTTCAGGCTCTTGCCCGGCACAGCTTCCTTGATCCCGATCAGGTTCCGCTCTTTACCGTGATTGTCCACCACCACCTGGCGCTGCCCGTCAACACCCATCAGAATGTCGTTGTATTGGCGCTCGATGCCCTGCTTACCCACCACATCGCCCTGGTCGTATTTCACAAACTCGGCGGTGTTGAGCTCGTTTTCACTCACTTCCCCGACATATCCGATCAGGTGCGCCGCAAAGCTGTCTTTGGGATAAAGCCTGCGTTGCGCGTGGATCAGTTCCATTTCCGGAAAGGTTTCCGGATCGCGATGCGATTCCACAAACGCCAGTTCCCCGGCCGTGAGCTCTTCCTTGATAATGATGGGAGCATACGCGGGCCGGTTGGCGAAACGCCGCAGCCGCACCACCAAATCGTCGTAATTGAGATGCAACCCATCCGCAATCGCTTGCAGGTGCTCGGGCTTCAGGTTTTCGCGGGACAGGATCAGGCTGAAGGTGGAATGGTTGTCCACAATCACCCGGCCGTCACGATCGAGGATCTTGCCGCGCGGGGCCAACAGCGGCAGAGACTTGATCCGGTTGCGCTCGGCCGCCTCGCTGTAGCCTTCCGAATTCTGCACCTGCAAATTCCAGAAGCCGGAGACAAGGAATAGAAAAATCCCAACCGCTACGTATTGATATATTGCGATCTTTCCCGCCGCGAACTTTGTATCGCCGCGAAGCAACGAAGAAGCGGGTAGATCCTCGGCGTTGTGTTTATTTGAAAATAAGTTAAACAAGAAAGTTGAGCAGCCCGGTTGAACCGGACCCCTACTCCTTCATCTTATCCAAAAGCATGAACAAAGGAACGGCCACCGCCGCGTTCAATAATCCCAGCACGAACGTCTGCCGCGGATCGAAGTCCAATTGCAGTCCCAGAAGCGCTCGCGACAGCACCCAGTAGAAGAACTGGTGGAAGAAGAAAAAGAAGAATCCGAGAACGAACTGGATCAGCGGATTATCCACGTCGAACCGCATGCTGACAGAGGCGGCAAAGTATCCCACCAGCGTCTTCACAATGCCGAACATTCCAAGCGGTTGGTTCGGAGAAAGGGAGTCCTGCGCCAGCCCGATGCCGGCGCCGAAGAACACGCCCGCAATGGGTTGCCGGCGCATCAGCGCAAAATACACAGTGACTAGCAACGGCAGTTCCAGGTAGCCCAGATACTGGAAGAACCGCGGCAGATAGACCTGAAACAGAATGGCGGCCAGCGGCACCAGAAAAATCGTGGCGGGCCGGAATTTGAATTTCCGCACCCTCCGCGGCACCTCAGTCAGTAGCCGATCGCTGAATTCGTTCATAGATTCGGCTTGGCCTGGTTTGGCGCGGGCGGCGAAGGCAACCCGGCGCCGGGGGCGGGTTTCACAACTTTCGGTACGACAGGCTTGGGCTGCACGTTGACCGTACCGCTGGCCGAGCGAGGCTTTGCCGCGGGATCCGCCGGAGTAGTTGTTGGCGGACGCGTCACAACCGGAACAACTCCGCCGGTTTGAGGCGTGGCCTGAACAGGTTTCGGAACCGCCGGCTTCGGCACGCCAGGCGCGACTGCCGGAACAGCCGCCCCGGTTTGCGGAGGCACCTGGACCGGTGCGCCCGCCACCGGGGGCTTCGCAGCCGGCGGCTTAATTTCATCGGGATTCAAATTGAAATCCGGACGTCTGCCGCCCGGCAACCCTTCTCCAAATACGTGACCCTGCGCCGCGCCAATTCTCTTATACCGCTCGCGCAGCCGGTCGGCATCGGTTGTCAGATTGCCGCCTGGATGATCGGTTGTGGGTGCATTCGATGACTTATCGGCAGGTGGCGCCGGCAGGATATACATTTCGGTGGAAGCAACCGCCTGCGCGTCTGGAATCTCCTGGTGGATGCCTTCCACCACCACCAGCACCTCTTCCAATCCATTTTGCGTGCCGGCGGGTACCACGAAAATCTCCTTAAACGTCTTGCCCGGGCGGACCACCGTGGCCGTTCCTACCGGCAGGCCCTTCGGAAAAACGCGATCGTCGCCTGAGGTATAGAACACTTCGCCGACGTCGACCTTTTCCTCATTCTGTACATAGTCGATGATGCATTTGCTCTGTCCGATGCCTTTGAGCGTCCCATGTACCCGGTTCTTCTCGGAGATGACGCCGGCAGCGAAAGTCGGGTCCGTGATCAGCAGCACCTGAGACGCCGTAGGATACGAAGCAAGCACGCGCCCCACAATGCCGTCCGGAGTAACCACCGCCATCCCGCGCTTCACACCGCTGCCTGAGCCGCGGTCGATCAGGACGTCTTTTGAATTCATGCCCGTGCCGTTGCCGATAATCCGCGCCGCAATGGTGCGCGATTGCGTCCTCGATTGAAACGCGCGCAGCGCCTGTACACGGTCCGCCGTGGTTAGTTCCGTCTTCAGGAACTGGTTCTCCAGTTTAAGGCGGTCCAGCTCTTTTTTAATGCGATTGTTGTCGTCGCGTACGTGAATGAGATCGACGTAGTCTTCCGCGATGCCGATGGTGTTGCGCCGCACCACTTCCAGAATCCGTGCCAGCGGCGTTACCGCGGTAACGGCCCAAACGCGAACCAGCCGCACATCCTGGTTACTCTTGACCTGGTAGGCCAGCAACAACAGTTGTGCGGCGATGACCACCAACAGGACGGTCAGGTTTCGATAACGATTGAGCAGAAATTCCATGTTCCGGAAACCCGCAAAATTCCACTACTCGATTGCGATGCGGCGGAGCAGCTTAAAGTCGGTCAACATTTTCCCAGTACCCAGAACCACCGACGCCAGCGGGTCCTCGGCAATCGAAACCGGAAGCCCCGTCTCTTCGCGGATGCGCCGATCCAGATTCTTGATCAACGCCCCTCCGCCGGTGAGCACGATTCCTTTATCGCTGATATCCGCGCTCAATTCAGGCGGTGTCCGTTCCAGCGCCACGCGAATCGCATTCATGATGGTGGCGATGCACTCCGAGAGCGATTCGCGAATTTCGCTGTCGTCGATGGTGATGGTTTTCGGCACGCCCTCAATCAGGTTCCGTCCCTTGATCTCCATCGTCAGAGGGCGGTCCAGAGGATAGGCTGAACCTATCTGAATCTTGATGGCTTCGGCCGTGCGTTCGCCGATCAACAGGTTGTACTTTCGTTTCAGATACTGCATGATGGCGTCGTCCATTTCATTGCCGGCCACGCGCACCGACCGCGAATAGACAATGCCGGACAGCGAGACCACCGCCACGTCGGTAGTGCCTCCACCGATATCCACCACCATGTTTCCGGAAGGTTCGGTAATGGGAAGCCCGGCGCCGATGGCCGCCACCATGGCCTGTTCCACCAGAAATACTTCACTCGCTTTGGCGCGGTAGGCCGAATCGATCACCGCCCGCTTTTCCACTTGCGTGATTTCGCTGGGAACGCCGATGACGATGCGCGGATGCACCAGCATCTTGCGGCCGTGCGCCTTATGTATGAAGTAATTGAGCATGCGCTCGGTGACCTTGAAGTCGGCGATGACACCGTCCTTCATTGGCCGGATAGCGACGATGTTGCCCGGAGTGCGCCCGAGCATTTCCTTCGCTTCCTTGCCGACCGCTTCAATTTCACCATTGTTCTTGTTAATGGCGACGATCGAGGGTTCGTTGACTACAATGCCTTTGCCTTTGGCAAAGACGAGGGTGTTCGCGGTACCCAAATCGATAGCGAGGTCAGATGAGAACAGGCTGAATAGAGAGCGGAGATTCATTGGGAAACTTTCTGATGACGGTTTTGTGCCCTTGGAGAGCAGATGGAACCGTATCACCCGAGAGTACCATAACGGTTTCTCGGGCTTCAATGACTGATTGGTGTTGGCTTGTGTTATCAATGCGGTACAAGGTTGATGGGGGAATCCGCGTATAAATGTTCCATCAGCCGAGGGGCGGTGGCCGTTGCGCCGCTTTCATCGTCGTCATGCCAGTTGCCTCTGTTACCTGGCTTCGGAATTTGCATGAGTCTACCAGAGCGGTCGCAGCTCAAGCCCCGAAAGTTTGTCTTCCAGCATGCACGGATGCGTAGGCTTGGCGGATGGCAGGGCGGGATGGGGCACGGCGGGCCAAGGCCAGGTAATCGGCCTGATAAGCTCTAAATGGCCGAGCAGTTCAGTTGGAAGGTGGGCTCCCGCCATCTCAATTAAGACGACTTGGATTCCGGCCCGCCTCCCATGCTTCATGGCTGGAATCGTGCCGGTATTAGAATAAGCTGCGTATGTGCTTGACTCAGGTGGGTACGGTCTCGCAGTGTTTCGTGGGGCTGGCGCCTCGGACCGAGTTTCGGCAGCGGGACGAAGGCGTCCCGCTGCCGCCCAGGGGGACCGCCCCACCTGAGCGGCTCTGTCAAGTCCGAGGCGCATGTCTACCCATAATCGCTAAGATAAGCCTTCGGCCTCACAGCATATTGGGGATGGCCGTGGGGAAACCCACAACATGTAGAACATTTTTGACTGAAAATGTTCTTGTCTTAGCGCCTATGCGCATGTCTATCCCTTCTGTTCAAAGTCTGGCTTGCAATCGGCATCAGTGGGCGTTGCCGGTGGAACAGGATCAGCGCGTGGCTTAATGCCACCGACCGTTAGCACCCCTCGCCTACGCGCAATCAGATCTCGCTTCGCTAGGTCTGAAGGCAACGTGGATTTAGCGGGGAACATCTTTAGGGGTTCCCGAGACACGCACGGAAAAGGTGTTTCCTGTCCGGTCTGCTATAGTGTTTTAAGTCCGCACCTTATGACAACTACAGCAGTGCAGGAAATCGTTTGCGCCCATAGTCCAGACTCGGACGATGCCTTCATGTTCTATGGTCTCGCGACCAAGAAAATTCGTTCCAAAATCGTGACCTTCCGGCACGTACTGGAAGATATTGAGACGTTGAATCGCAAGGCGATGCAGGGCGTATATGAGCTGACTGCGATCTCCTATCACGCCTACCCTTATGTTGCCGACAAGTATCTGCTGATGGCCAGCGGTTCCAGTGTCGGTGATGGTTACGGTCCGATGCTGATCAGCACGCGGCCGATGGCACTTGAGGAACTGAAAGGCAAAAAGATCGCCATTCCCGGCAAGATGACCACCGCTTATCTCGCGCTCAAATTGATAGAGCCCGACTTTGAGCCGGTTGTCGTCCCCTTTGACAAGATCACGGACGCCGTTTCCGAACATTCCGTGGACGCAGGGCTGGTGATCCACGAAGCCCAGCTGACTTATGGGAAAGCCGGGTTCCATAACATTTTGGACCTTGGCAAGACCTGGAAGAAGCTGTACGACCTGCCGTTGCCGCTGGGCGCCAATGCGCTTTTGCGAAGCCTTTCGAGCGATGTTCAAACGGAGTGTTGCCGGATGATGCGCGAAAGTATTCAGTATGCGCTCGACAACCACGAAGAGGCGCTTAACTACGCGCTGCAGTTCGCTCGCGACATGGAGCCGTCGCTGGCGGAGAAGTTTATCGGCATGTACGTGAACCACTACACCGTGGACGCCGGCGACCTGATTCCCAAAGCGGCGCAAAAATTGCTGGATATGGGTTTCGAAGCGGGATTAATTCCGAACAAAGTAACTGTCGAATTCGTCCGCTAGCGCGTCTTTAGTGTCAGTGGCGGATTGACCGCCATCTTTCGCTTATGATTCGAATTCTCTGTATTGCCATTCTGCTCTGCTCCGGTAAGATCCTGCCCGGCCAGGATCTTACCAGCGCGGACCCCAAACAGCGCGCCAAGGCGGCACGGGAAGCCGTGAAGGAGGGCCCCGGCGCCCTTGAAAAGCTGAAGCCGCTGCTCACGGACGCCGATGCCAACGTGCGCTTTGAAACGGTGAAGGCAATCGCGGAGATTGGCGGCAAGAATAGCATCGATCCGCTTATCCAGGCGGCCGGGGACAACGACTCTTCCGTCCAGGTCCGCGCTACCGAAGGGCTGGTGAATTTCTATTTACCGGGTTACCTGCAGTCCAGTGTCCAGCGGGTCGGAACCATACTCAAGAGCAAGTTCATTGAGAAGGACGAACAGATCATTCCGGTCTACGTAATTGTTCGGGAGGATGTAATCGCCGTTCTGGGCCGTCTCGCCCGGGGCGGGGCCAGCATGGAGTCGCGGGCGGACGCCGCTCGCGCGGTGGGGATTCTTCGCGGAAAAGCAGCCATTCCGGATCTTCTCGAAGCGCTGCGCGCAAAAGACGATACCGTCATGTACGAATCGCTTATTGCGCTGCAAAAGATGCGCGACCCAGCCATCGCTCCGAAAATCACATTTCTGCTCCGCGACCCGAACGAAAAGATCCAGATCGCGGCCCTGGAAACCGTCGGTCTTCTGATGAGCAAAGAAGCGAACCCGGAACTGCAGAAGGCCTACGACCGCGCGCGTAACGAGAAGATTCGTCGCGCCGCTCTGTCCGCGCTGGCGATGGTTCCGCAGCCGGAAAACAGGGTCTACTTTGAACGCGCGTCCCACGACAAGGACGACGGTATCCGCGCCGCCGCTTTTGAAGGCTATGCGCGGCTGAAGAATCCGGGGGATCTACCGGCACTGGAAGCGGCCTTCGACGGGGAGAGGAAGGCAACGGCACGGCTCGCTTTGGCCTTTGCCATGGTGAGCCTCGGAAAAACGGAAATCTCCCAACTGTCTCCGGCGCAATATCTCATCGACACCCTGAATTCGAAACAACGGCACCAGATCGCGCAGGCGTACCTGATCGAACTGGCGCGCGTTCCTGTGATGAGAGCGGCACTGAACGACGCGGCGCTTCGGGGAACCAAAGACGAGAAAATCGGAATCTCCCGTATCCTGGCTGTCAGCGGCGACAAAAGTTCGATCGCATCGCTGGATACCCTGACGAGAGATCCCGATTCGGAAGTCGCACGGGAGAGTTTGCGGGCTCTTCGCAGCGTGAAGACCCGCATCGAATAGCCGGCGAGCGGAATCGCGCCGCAGGCATCCTCCAGTGAAAACTCGGCGTCCCGGGAAGCCCTATTTGGCCTTCTTCTGTTTCTGCTGACCGACGCGGACCTTGAACTGGGCGGCCTTGGCGTCTTTATGGGCTTTCCAGTCGAACCGCGAGGTGGCTTCTTTCAGATAAGCATCCACATCACAATCTTTGGGCAGGACGGCCATGAGGGTGGCCGTGTCGGCTCCATCTGGGCTGCTAATACGAAAACGCTTTACATTCGGGATTGCCATATCTCTGTCAGGATAGCAGATCGCCGGCCCGCGCCTCCAGCACTTCGCGCACTTTCCTGCCCAATTGCTCTACGGTGAACGGTTTTTGCAGGAAATGGGTATCGGCTTCCAGCACTCCGTGGTGCAAAACGACGCTATCGGAGTAACCGGATACGAAGAGCACCCTCATGCCGGGAGTTACGTGGCGAAGGCGTGACGCCAGTTCAAAGCCTCCCATTTTAGGCATCACCACGTCGGTGATCAGCACATGAACGGTAGCGTCACTTGCCAGGCACATCTCAATTGCTTCTTCTCCATGGCGAGCGCCAAGAACACAGTACCCGGCCTGCTGTAGCATCTTAAGAAGTACCCGGCGCACGCCGTCGTCATCCTCCACCACCAGCACGGTCTCGGTACCGCGGAAACTGGCGTGTTCGGGCTCCGGTTTCGGCTGCGCATCGGTGGGTTCGTCTACACGCGGGAGATAAATTTTGAACGTACTTCCAAGACCTGGCTCGGAATAAACCAGGATCGCTCCCTGGTTCTGTTTCACGATGCCGTAACTTGTGGAGAGACCCAAGCCGGTGCCGCGGCCCGGCTCTTTCGTGGTGAAGAAGGGCTCGAACAAGTGCGACTGTGTGACTACGTCCATCCCGCTTCCGGTGTCGCTCACGGCCAGCAGCACATAGGGCCCCGGCGTCAACCCCTGCGCGTCCTGCGCCGAGAACTCGTCGAAATCGCGATTCACCGTTTCGATTACGAGCTTTCCACCTCGCGGCATCGCGTCCCGCGCATTGACTGCGAGATTCACAATTACCTGCTCGATCTGGCTCGGGTCCACGCGAACCTTGCCGCAGATGCCTTCGATCCGCAACTCAATATTCTCTCCGGCAAGACGCTTGAGCATATGGTCCATGTCGCGGACCAGCGCGTCCAACGCAACTACTTTCGTCAGGACGATCTGCTGCCGGCTGAAGGCGAGCAGTTGTTTGGTCAGCGTGGTGGCGCGGCTGGACGCCTTGAGAACCTGCTGCAAATTTTCGCTCATGGGATCGGCCGGGGAAAGCTGATCCGCCAGCATCTGGCAGTAGCCGGTGATCACCGTCAGCAGGTTGTTGAAGTCGTGAGCGACGCCTCCGGCAAGCCTTCCGACGGCTTCCATCTTTTGCGATTGGCGGAATTGCTCCTCCAGCTTCTTTCGGTCCGTATTGTCGGCCACGGCGGCGACGATGCCGGTGACAACCCCGTTGCCGTCCCGCACTAGCGCGTTCCAGATGCTGACTTCAATTGCCGAGCCGTCTTTCCGTTGAAACCGCTCCTCATTGCCCACGAGCCGGTTCCCATGAACACATTGCTCGAACCGGGCCTTGAAATCGGCTTTCTGTTCG
>JANYCV010000162.1 GCA_025360145.1 Acidobacteriaceae bacterium | reverse complement strand
AGCGGGCACGCTGGAATCCCGGATCCTGGTGACCGCCCGGCGCATCAAAGAGAAAGGGGCAACATCGGCTCCGGATCTGATTTCTCCCGATCTAGTGGAACGTACTTCCCGCCCCGTACAAACCGAACTGTAAAAGAGTTGTAAAGATCCGTAAATGGTGAAACCGGGCTTCTCGCTCAGCCATCTCAAGTAGTGCAAGGAGCTGGTTATGAAAAGAACAAATAGAAAGTTGACGTTGGCTTTGGCTGGTGTGATTTTTGCAGCGCCGGCGCTGGTTCAGGCTTCGGTGAGCGACAAGATCACGGTCCCTCGGACAAGCATGGAGAAAGCAGTGCGGCATGAATTAGTGATGCTGCCGTATTACAACATTTTTGACGACCTTTCGTTTCAGGTAAACGGCGGGCACATCACGTTGACGGGCCAGGTAACTCGCCCCACGCTGAAGTCCAGCGCGGAGAATGTGGTGAAGCACCTGGAGGGCGTAACAGGCGTCACCAACAACATTGAAGTGCTGCCGCTCTCGCCGATGGACAACCGCATTCGCGTTGCGACTTATCGTTCGATCTACGGTTTTTCGGCCTTGCAACGTTATGCGCTGGGGGCGGTGCCGTCGATCCACATCATCGTAAAAAATGGCAACGTGACGCTTACCGGCGTGGTGGCGAATGAAGGCGACAAGAACATCGCTAACATTCGAGCCAACGGAGTGTCGGGCGTGTTTTCGGTGAAGAACGAACTACGAGTCGAGAACCACAGCTAATCGAATTTTCCTCCCCTGTATGAAACCTACAGCGCGAGCAGAGGGCCGCAAGCCTTCTTCTCGCGCTACTTTTTTGCATGCCAGTATACTTGTTAGATTCATGCAGATTGACTGGTTTCCTCTGTGGCTCAGTCTCCGTGTCGCCGCGGTTTCCACCATCCTGTCTTTCTGCATTGGGCTGGCCCTCGCGTACATTCTGGCAAACCGCACTTTTCGCGGTAAAGAACTTCTCGACGCCGCGGTCACCCTTCCTCTGGTGCTTCCCCCAACAGTGCTTGGCTATTACCTCCTAGTAGCGTTCGGGCGAGAGAGCATTCTCGGCCGCTTGCACGAAACCGTCTTCGGTTCCCCGTTAGTATTTACGGCTGAGGCTGCGGTTGTCGCGGCCATCTTCCACTCGGCCCCGCTGTTAATCAAGTCGGCCCGCGCGGCACTGGAGAGCGTCGACCACACCTACGAACAAGCTGGCCGGACGCTTGGCGCATCGGAGCTTCGGCTGTTCTTCGAAGTCAGCCTGCCGCTTGCATGGCGGTCTATTCTGGCGGCTACGGCTTTGGCGTTTGCCCGCGCCCTTGGCGATTTTGGCGTCACCATCATGATTGCCGGCAACATTCCACACCGCACGCAGACGGTAGCAGTAGCGATCTACGACGCCGTAGAAGCCGGAAACGGCCAGACAGCCCGCGTTCTTGTGCTGGTGATTTCCGCGGTGACGCTGCTGATTCTCACTCTGGCGAACCGCCTGGGCTCCGGCTTTCTTCCCACGCGGCAGGGCGTCCGATGATTCAGGCCCGGCTGCGGCGGCAGTTCCCCGCGGGCTCCGATTCCGCTGCCTTCTCGCTCGATATCGAATTCGCGACCAAGGACGGCATCACCGCGCTGTTCGGCCCCAGCGGCAGCGGCAAGACCCTTACCCTCGACTGCATTGCCGGATTCGTGCGCCCCGACGAAGGCCGGATACTGCTCGACGATCTGATTCTCTTCGATGCCCAGACCCGCGTGAATGTTCCTCCGCGGCAAAGGCGCTGCGGATACGTGTTCCAGAATTACGCGCTGTTTCCGCACATGACCCTTCGCCGCAATCTTGCCTTCGCGGTTGAGATGTGGCCGCGCCTTGAACGCCATCGGAAGATTGCCGGGATGCTGGAAAAGTTCCGGCTCACGGATCTGGCTGGACGCAAACCCCACGAACTCTCGGGCGGGCAGAAGCAGCGCTGCTCCATCGCGCGGGCGATGATCGGCGGCCCGAAGATCCTTCTTTTAGACGAACCGGCGGCTGGGCTGGACGCTCCACTGCGAGCCGAACTCTACGAGATTCTGCGCCAGGTCCGCGCCGAGTTCGGTATCCCGATGCTGCTGGTTACTCACAGCATGGACGAATGCTTTGAGCTTGCCGATCAGATGCTGATTCTGCGCGAAGGGCGTGTTGTGCAAAGCGGTCCGCCGGCCAATGTGTGCGACCGCCCTGCGAACCTCGACGTTGCCCGGCTGTTGGGCATCTACAACATTCTGGCGGTGGAGATCCGAAGCCTGGATCCGTCGCGCAATACAAGTGTGCTGCGGTATGGCGATTTCGATATCGGCGGCGAATACTATCCGGGCCGGTTGCGCGGCGATCGTATTCATGTCGCCGTGGCTCCTCAGCAGTTGAGGGCCGTTCCAAAAGAAGGCAAACTCGCGCCTCATCAGATGCCCGCTCAACTTCTGCGGGTGATTGAGGCGCCACAAACCGCGCGGCTTGAATTTGCCGGCGGCTTGAACGTCGAAATGAACCGTAGCGATTACGAGCGAACCAAACACGCGAAGGAATGGGCCATCGAGTTTCCGGCACGTTCGCTGCGGGTGCTGTAGATGCTTCGTTACTACATCACGGACAGGCGTGCCGCTGGCGGCATCGAACCATTACTGCGCTGCATTCAGGCCGCGTCAGCGGACTATATTCAAATTCGTGAGAAGGATCTAAGCGCAAAGGCACTACTGGATTTGACGCGAAGAGCTGTAGCGATTACGAAGATTCCGATCCTGGTGAACGGTCGTGCCGACATTGCGCTGGCGGCCGGTGCGCGGGGCGTTCATTTGCCCGGTGGATCCATCCCGCCGCGTGAGCTTCGACGGATGACCTCCGGTTTGATTGCAGTGTCCTGCCACACGCTGGATGAGGTTCGTGTGGCGGAAGACGAAGGGGCTGATTTCGCGGTGTTTGGACCCATCTTCGCAACACCCGGCAAGGGATCGGCTGTTGGCCTTGATGCACTCGCGCGCGCAGCGGCATCGGTGCGGATTCCCGTACTGGCGTTGGGCGGCGTGACTACTGCCAATGCTAAGTTATGTGTTGGGGCCGGGGCTGCAGGAATCGCCGGCATCCGGCTATTTCAAACAACCGGGGACGCAGCGGAGACGTCTAAATAAGACATGAAGCTGTTGCTATGGGTAAGCGTATTCACTTGCGCGCTGGCGCCGGCGCAGGACATCAAGAGCGGATACGTCCGCGGGACGGCGGTCCACTATAAAGTCGTCGACGGAGTAGCGGTCACGGAAGGCGATATCCTTCTTGACCCGGAGAGTAGCAAGACTCCCGTCAAAGAAGCGATCGGAATCTCAACAGACAGATTCCGCTGGCCGGATGGCATCGTGCCGTATTCGATTGACGTGGCCATACCCGATCAGCAGCGCATCACCGGCGCGGTGCAGCATTGGAATGACAACACGCGGCTGCGGCTGATACCCCGGACGGACCAAGCCGATTATGTCCGGTTCGTGCGCAAGCCTTCCGGGTGTTCTTCCTTCGTCGGGATGATTGGCGGAGCGCAGTCGATCAATCTTGGCGACGACTGTTCCCTTGGCAACACCATTCATGAGATTGGCCATGCCATTGGCCTTTACCACGAGCAGTCGCGGCAGGACCGTGACTTCTACATGCAGGTGATCTACGCCAATCTCGACAAACGGGAGTTTCTGCAATACGATCAAAAGCTTTCCGGCGCGGATGATTTGGGCGGTTATGATTTCGGATCGATCATGCACTATAGCCCGAGCGGTTTTTCCCGCAATGGCGAACTCTCCCTGCAGTCGATCCCCATGGGAATCCCAATCGGCCAGCGCGCGGGGTTGTCACCGGGCGATCTGGACGCGGTGAAGCGTCTGTATGGCCAGCCGAATTCGCAAACAACCATCGCGACGTTTCCAGAGGGACTGAACATCGTTGTGGACGGAGAGATCTTCCCGTCCCCGAAAACCTTCCAGTGGACGCCGGGGACGACTCACGCGCTGAATGTTCCGGCCACACAATCCGATGGCGTCACCCGCAACGAGTTCGCCCGCTGGAGCGACGACGGCGATCAGTCTCACTCGATTACCGTGACGGCGGCGATAACGGTATACACTGCGAATTTTGTCCAATACATCAAGGTCCTGGGTGCGCCGAACCCCAGCCTTGGGGGATCGCTGCAGTACAGTCCGCCGTCAGCCGATGGTTTCTACCCCTACGGGACGGAGGTGGAAGTAACGGCCGTGCCGAACCCCGGCTATAGCTTTCTGAGCTGGAGCGGCTTCGGGCTCTTCTCAGTACACGGCGTGGGCCCGAATCCGCTGCGGTTCGCGGTCACCAATTCCCGCACCCGGTACGATGCTTCATTCACGCGTTCGGTGCTGACGAAGGTGACCAGCAATCCTCCTGCGCTCAACGTACTGGTAGACGGGAAGTCGATCATCACGCCGCAGAACTTCGCCTGGACACCGGGAAGCACACATACCTTGCGAGTAGAAACAGACACACAGCTCAGCCAAAGCGGCACCCAGCAGTATGTCTACCAAAACTGGAGCGATGGCGGCGACGTGACTCACACCGTAACCGCGACTGCGGAAGCCGCAACCGTCACTGCGGCATTCAAGACGCAGTACCAGGTGCTGGTCAATACATCCCCTATCACTGGCGGGACGCTGCAAATGGACCCGTTCTCCGAGACTGGATATTACGACGCGGGAGCGGAACTCAGGATTCTTCCGCTTGCCTCGGGCAGCTTCAAATTCGTGAACTGGTCCGGAGACCTGAGCGGTGCAACGGCACCGGGAATTTTGACGCTGGATGATCAGAAGATCATCACCGCGAACTTCGCCGCTCCGAAGCAACTTACCGCGAACAGCATTGTGAGCGCGGCGAACTTTCTGTTGAATGGCGGGGTTTGTCCCGGTGAGATCGTCACCATCTTCGGACTAGAATTCGGGCCAGTCGCGCTGGTTGGTTCGCGCATCAACCCTGGCACCAGGAATCTGGATACGGTGCTCGCCGATACACGCGTTTTGTTTGACGGGATTGCCGCTCCGTTGATCTACGTGTCGCCGAACCAGATCAGCGCCGTGGTGCCTTATTCAGTTGCCGGCAAGGCCACAACGAGAATCACCGTGAACTACAACGGACAGAACACGAATGGGCTGCTGATGCCTGTGGTTGAAGCGGTGCCATCGCTATTCACGTTCGATTCGTCGGGCAAGGGTCCGGCGGCGCTGTTGAATCAGGATGGCTCAGTGAATACGCGGGCCAACCCGGCGCAACGCGGCTCCACCGTGGTGCTCTATGCAACCGGCGAGGGACAAACGGCGCCCGCGGGCGTGGATGGTAAACCCGCTGTGGTGCCGCTACCCAAACCGGTGCTGCCGGTGAAGGCATTGGTTGCCAGCCGCGAGGCCATCGTGTTGTACGCGGGTGCCGCGCCCGGGCTCACGGCCGGATTATTGCAGGTCAACGTGCGGATTCCCGTCGATGCACCCACCGGAGCGGTGCCTGTCTCGCTGGTAGTAGGAAACAAGAGCAGCCCGGCGAACGTGACGATTTGGGTCCAGTAGGGGTTGGGTCCAGTTGTACGCGGGTGCCGCGCCCGGACTCGCCGCCGGAGTGTTGCAGGTCAACGCGCGGATTCCCGTCGATGCACCCACCGGAGCGGTGCCGGTCTCGCTGGTGGTAGGAAACAAGAGCAGCCCGGCGAACGTGACGATTTGGGTCCAGTAGCCTTTACTTGGCCGCGTGGATTTCTTGCAGGCACCAAACACGGATGGGATCCCGCTGCCGCGATGCGACGCCTTCGGCCGAGGCTTTGGCTCCGCTCATCGTCGTGATGCACGGCACGCGATACGCAACAGCGGCGCGCCGGATCGCCTTCTCGTCGGTGAACGAATGTGCGCCGGTCGCAGTGTAAATGACCAGTTGAACCGACCCTGCCTTCAGCAAATCCACCGCGTTGGGCCGGCCTTCGTTCACCTTGAAGAGCGTCTTGCACTTGAGGCCCGCGGCTTGGATTGCGGCCGCGGTGCCGCGCGTCGCTACCAGGTCGAAACCAAATTGCGAGAATCGCTTCGCAACCTCCACCGCTTCCGATTTATGCCGGTCATTCACGCTCACGAAGACCGTACCGCCTTCCGGCAGCGGCG
>JANYCV010000142.1 GCA_025360145.1 Acidobacteriaceae bacterium | reverse complement strand
TGCGGGTTTCGGCGTCTGGGCATAAGTCGTATGGGAGCGGGCGGGAGGCGCCGCATGACGATTTGGTGTTGGCGGTGGCGCTGGCTTGCTGGCGGGCCAAGCAGCCGAAGCTGTGGAACTGGTTTGGCGGGCGGCCGGATGGGCGGTGAGGGGGTATAGTCCGTTGATCGGGGGAAAAGATATGGCTGGGGTAAATAGGATAAATGGGTATGTGCTTGACTCAAGCGGGTACGGTCTGGCAGCGTTTCGTGTGGCTGGCGCATTGGGGCCTTCGTTTCGCTTCCAGCAGCGGGACGAGGGCGTCCCGCGCCGGCCAGGGGGCCCGCCCCACCTAGGCTGCTGCCGTGGTAATTAGCTGAGTTAAGCACATACCGAGCATAGGAAAAATGGGATAAAGAATGTTTTTGTTGGTGGAGGGAGAGGGTTGCTGGTGGGGGAGGCTCTGGAAGGCAGTCCCGGCCGGGCAGTTTTCACGCAGGGATCTCGTTCCAGTGTTTGGCGGCAATGAATTGAGAGAGATGTTTCGGATTCGTGGTCACAATGATCACGTCATCTTTGAGCGATAGTGCTTGTGCTGCAATCAGGACGTCGATGTCTAAAGCCTTCGCTTCAGCAGTTGGGCGTCCTTCTTGACGAGAACGGGCCCACAGTTCAGCCGCGAGCCGGAGTGCTTCGTCCGATAGAGGGAGATAGCGCCCCGGAGCGGCGTTTACAAATGCGTCAAGCCTGCCGATACCGAAGGTCTTTTTCGCTCGAAGCAACTCCCGCTTCAACTCGTAATAGACGATGGCGGGAACGACGATGCGGCTACCGTTCAAAAGGCACTGAGAAATCCAATCGGCGATTGCTATCACTTCGCCGGTTCGCTGCGGATGGGTCAGGAGGCCCAGCGGGCCGGAGTCTAGAAAAAAACTTGGTTCACGGAAAGAGAAGAGGTTCTGCCGATTGGGCGCGGTTCTCGTTCATTGCTTTCTTGAACTCGCTCAGCTCACGTTCCGCGGCGCGAAGTTCTTCTGGATTTTTAGTCGCGTCTTCCTTTTTCCACCTTGATAGAAGTTCCAAGGTAGCGGTATCGACGGCACCAGCGGATGACGGGTGCACCAGGGGCGGCAATGTAGAGCTTCCGGATGTGGTTTGGTGATTCATAGTGAATTGCCCTTTGTTCCTTTCATGGTACCAGTGCCTACACTTACGCGAAAGCCTGAGTCTTGCTAGTTCCGGCGGTTCGGAGAGATAGCGGATTCGCCGATCTATTCGCAAGGAGAGGGTAGGCCCGCCATGCGGTGTTTGGGTTCAAGGCCGGGTTCCTGCATCAGGCGCTGGTTTGTCGGTAATCGCAAGAAGCCGGGCTGGGCGATGCGGTAAAACACTACTGCCTCATTCTGAGGACTGCTGAATCAGCGCCGTGGCAAGGGCGCCGTGGAACCGCCCAAAACAGAGTAAAATAGGGGCTTGATGTTTGGTGCAGCACTATTCGGCTCACCGCCTGAGTTCTCGTATTTTCGGGAGGAATGAAGCGCGTTGTCGCCGGTGCCGAAAGCCGAGATTGATCCAACGCTCTAAGTATCTAGGTGAAGATTCTTTGGGTAGAGCCAACCCTGGCGTCCTGGAGACGCGCGAGGGCGAAGCGGTTACCCATAAGCGCAGTGTAAAGCACATTCGGTGTGATTGTGCTTGTTCCTAGTACAATACGCGGGATAAAGAAAGTGGCTGACAGAACTGACAGCCGTGACTTCGAACGACCGCTTTTCTGAATTTCGCGCGGTTTCACTTCCGAATTTTACGGCACTGCGAAGGAGGATAAATGAGCACGAAAAACGAGGCATTCATCACTCCCGCCGTAATGAAGTGGGGACGAGAACGAGCTAGAATCACCCAGGCGAAAGTCGCCAAGAAGACGGGCGTTGCAACTCATATCGTGGTGGCTTGGGAGGGGGGCGACAAGAGGCCAACCTTTCCGCAAGCCAAGAAACTCGCGCAAGCTCTGTATCTTCCATTTGGCTATCTATTCCTGACGGAACCGCCCGCCGATGCACTGCCACTTCAGGATTTTCGAACCGTGGGGAGCGTTCCTGCTGAAACATCCGCAAACTTGGTTGATTTCGTTAAAGAAGTTATTTTTAAGCATAGATGGTTGTAGTGGACCCCATTTCTTGGACAAAAAAGCACCCCTTCCTTAGATGGTGGGCGGCATTGAAAATGATAAAGGAGAGTCGATGGCCCACCGCCTGAAGGCGGTGGCTCTTGTAACGGGCTGGAAGCCCTGTTCCGGCTAAAGCCGGCAGAAGGATACCCGCACCAAGCGGGCTTCAACAAGTAGACGGACTTAACCGTCTACTTTAAAGTCGTCGTCCCGATCATCTTGCTGGTTCGCGATGTACTCTGCGACGACTTCGTCCGTTACGTTCCCTGTACTACAGCAAAAGTATCCCCGTGCCCACATGTGCTGCCCCCAATAATGCTTCTTGATGTGCGGAAACTCCAGCATGATCTTATACCCTGTTTTCCCTTTCAGCATCTGCAGTAGCTTACTGATCCCCATCTGCGGCGGTATTGATACCAGCAGATGAACATGATCCTTCGACACATGCCCCTTCATGATCTTCACGTCGTGCGTCCCGCAGATCTCCCGCACCAAGTCCCTCATTCGCGTCGCCGCATCTCCCACCAACACCGGTTTCCGATATTTCGTCGTCCATACCAGATGCAAATGTATCTCATACACGGTGTGCGCGCCGCGTCGGTATTCCGCCATCCCTCAAGACTACTCCGCGCCGCTCCTAGCTGAAGCCGTCGCCTAAAGGCGAGGGCTTGACCCCTCCCAGATGGGGACAGTCAATGCCCGCGAAACGGAAACCGCAGTGCCTACTAGGTTCTCAAGTTGGTCGAACGGAAACCACGTCCGGGTTGGAAAACGCAGCTTTCCATCGAACAGGGAAACGCGGAACGCAAAACGTCGCTTGAAGGCCGCATGTTGAGTCTGGAAAAGAGGATCTGGACGAAAGGCGCGTGAGCTGAAGGAGACGCGACACGGCGGTATCGCGATCGCCACCGGTATGGCGGCACGGCACGGATGATAGGAATGACGCGGTTGGCTTGTTCCACAACCGTATCGAAACCAAACGATTGCCAAATTCACAAGGACATCGTTGTCTATTGCGGGTTAGATTAGCCTTCGCAAGTGACTGGGCAACTTGCAAGATGCAGTTTCGTCCCCCCCCCCCATGGCGGCGCTC
>JANYCV010000138.1 GCA_025360145.1 Acidobacteriaceae bacterium | reverse complement strand
CCTGAATTTCAAAACGGGTTCCTTCGACTACCCCGTTATCCTGAACCTGCTTTCCAGCGGAAAAGTTCCGCTTACCCACATCGAACAGACCTTGCTGTTCCTGGCCTTCTTCGTTGCCTTCGCCATCAAGGTTCCGCTTTTCCCGCTGCACACCTGGTTGCCCGATGCGCACGTAGAGGCGCCCACCGCAGGCTCCGTCATGTTGGCATCCGTCATGCTGAAAATGGGTACGTACGGACTGGTCCGCTTCTGTCTGCCTCTCTTCCCAAATGCCTCGCGTGAAAACGCCGGCTGGATCGTGGTGCTGGCAATCATCGGCATCCTTTACGGCGCGCTGGTCGCGCTGGTACAGCCGAATATGAAGAAGCTGGTCGCTTATTCCTCGGTCAGCCATCTCGGTTTCGTCGTCCTCGGTGTTTTCTCGTTCACGCAAATGGGTCTCGACGGTGCTGTCTATCAAATGTTGAGTCACGGCATTTCTACCGGTGCGCTTTTCATCCTCGTAGGCTTTCTCTACGAACGCCGCCACTCCCTCGAAATCTCAGCCTACGGCGGAGTGGCCACAGCCGCCCCGTGGCTCGCCACTGTATTTTTAATCACCACGCTAGCCAGCATCGGCCTGCCGACGCTGAACAACTTCATCGGCGAATTTCTCGTCTTGCAGGGCGCAGCCGAAGTCAACTTCCAGTGGACGGTCTTCGCCGCTATTGGCGTCATTTTGTCCGCCTGCTACATGCTGTGGATGTACCAACGAACTTTCTTCGGACGGATGCCCGGTCAAACGGCTGACGCCGGCCATAGCCACAGCCACGACGACCACGGGCACACGCATTCGCATGGCCCTGCAGGGCACTCTCATGGAGACGACGCGCATGGACACGATCAGACCCACTCGCATATGCCCGATCTCAGCCTGCGCGAATGGGCGGCCATCCTGCCGTTGCTGGTCCTGATGGTCTGGATGGGAATGGGTTCGCAATCCTTCCTGCCCTCCATCGGCGTAGCCACCGCGCGCACTCTTGAGCAGAGCAAATCGAATATCGAATATCAGGTGAAAATTCCCTCAGTAGCTCCTCAACAGACCGCACCGGTAGCGGAGGCAGCCAATGCCCGTTAATTACATGCCCTCCGGCGCGGAGTACTTCCGGTTTCTCCCGGAAATCATTCTGACCCTGGTCGCCACCGCAGTCATGATGCTTGCATCGGTCATCGGCCCGCGCAACCGGGGCCTTTTGCCCAATCTCTCGTTAGCAGGATTGTTCGCCGCCCTATGGGCCGCTGTCGCGGGATACTCAAACCCCGGTCCGGCATTCCATGAAATGCTGCTGATCGACGGCTTCTCCACGTTTTTCCGCGTCCTGGTGATCGTAGTCGGAATCCTGATAGTCTTCGCCTCCGGCCAGTATCTGCGCCGTGAAAAGGCGGAAGCCGGCGAGTATTACGCCCTCCTGCTGTTCTCCATCGTAGGCCAGTGCATTCTGGCCAGCGCCAATGAATTGATGATGGTCTTCATCGGCATCGAAATTGCCTCGATTGCCTCCTACATCCTCGCCGGCTACCTGCGCGACGATAAGCGCAACAACGAATCCGCCATCAAGTACTTCCTGCTGGGATCGTTCGCTACGGCTTTTCTGCTCTACGGAGTAGCCTGGATCTACGGCCTCACCGGGTCCACCAATCTGACTGAAATCCGCCGTATTCTGAATACTCGCGAAATCGCACCGTCTCTCGCCCTCGTCGGCGCGTCAGCCGCGCTGATGTTCGTCGGCTTCGCGTTTAAGGTATCCGCCGTACCGTTCCAGGTATGGGCCCCGGACGTCTATCAGGGCGCGCCGGTCCCGGTCAGCGCCTTTCTGTCGGCCGGCCCCAAAGCCGCGGCCTTCGCGGTCTTCCTGCGCGTCTACATGACGGCATTTGAGCCCATCAGCGACCGCTGGTCCCCCATCATCTGGATCTCGGCTCTGCTCACCATGATTGTCGGCAACTTCGCCGCCCTCCGCCAGAACAACATCAAGCGGATGCTGGCCTACAGCTCCATCGCGCACGCTGGCTATGTCATGGTCGCGATCACCACCCATTCCTCCGTCGGAACCGCTGCTGCGATGTTCTATCTGGCGGCATATGCGTTCATGAACGTAGGCGCCTTCGCGGTAGTCACGCACTTCGCGCGTCAGGGCGAACAGTATTTGCAAATTGACGAAATGGCCGGACTGGCGAAACGCCAACCCGCCACCGCGGCGCTGCTCACCGTCTTCCTGTTATCGCTGATCGGAGTTCCGCTAACAGGCGGCTTCTTCGGCAAGTTCTACGTCTTCAAGGCAGCGCTGGACGCTCACCTCATCTGGTTGACGGTGCTAGGCCTGCTCAACAGCGCCGTCGCCGCGTTCTACTACTTGCGCGTCATAGTCGTGATGTACATGCACGAGCCCGGCGAATCGACGGAGTCCCTGCAACCCCTGGGAGCCGGCCTGAAAACCGCCATCTGGATCTCCGCCGTGGCGACCCTGATCCTGGGCATCTTCCCGGCCCACGTGCTGAACTTTGCCGGTAAGTCCGCTGACCTGATGATGAAGTAGTCCACTACCTCGCGGCGAGCCGTGCGAGGTACACCAAAATCAGAGAAGCCCTAACGCCCAACGCGACAGCGCTCGCGTCCAACATCGAGTCCTGGCATAAATAGCGACGGCGCCTCCCATGACTAGCCGCGGCGGCTTCTATCGCCGCATGCGCTCCAAGATGGGGGCTCCCA
Source organism: Acidobacteriaceae bacterium (assembly GCA_025360145.1). Taxonomy (GTDB): domain Bacteria; phylum Acidobacteriota; class Terriglobia; order Bryobacterales; family Bryobacteraceae; genus JANXXV01. Next base: position 2,020 of record JANYCV010000138.1, on the reverse strand, counting down.
AGGCTATCACTATCGCTGCTCACAAACTGGCTCGAATCATTTTCCACCTGTTGACCGAGCGCCAAGCGTATGATGAGACTGTCTTTGCCGTGTGCGAACACCATTCACTCACGCCCGCTCAATCGAAACTCCGGGCGCAAGCAAAGGCATCGGGTTTTCAGCTCGTTGCAGCATCGCTACCTGGTGCGCAGGAGAGTGTTATTTAGGAGAAGATATCGTTCTGGAAGTTAGGCGTGGCTCACGTATTGGTAAACGTATTTATCGAATCCCACTAGACGTATCCGAAAGCGCCAGTGCTGGATATCGATAGCGCCGATCCGCGTCACGCCGTAAAAGGTGGGACATGCCGATACCGAAGTGCAGCGAGGTCTTGAGCGAGTTTGGCATTTTCTGGCGAGACTTAATGCAGGCGCTGGATCGAGTGTCGTGATAACAGGGAAACAATGAGGAACAGGAAGCACTTCAGTCCATGTGACAGGAAAGACTGCAAGACAAAAGGCTTGCCACACCCCAATCAAACTCCAACAGCCCAAAATCACTCCTTGTGAGCGCCGGATTCGGAAAATCCGCGTGCGCTTCAATGAGGAGGCAGAGTCGCCTACTTTCCTGCTCTACCGGCTTGTACTTATATGCCGTCCTCATCCCAAACTTCTCAGAACCCTCATTAGCTGTCGATGAAAATTGAAGTCCGCAAATTTTAACCGGAACCGCGGACTCAATTAGGCCAGTTAATTCGTGGACACTCCGCTAGCCACCCGCGCCGGCAAGAACTCATCCCCCGCGTTCCAAGTGGGCATCACTTCCGAATTCGCCACATTCAGCCCGATCAACATCCCGAACTTCGCCGCTTGCTCAATCCCCGAAAAATCCCAATCCTCGTGGTACTCATCCGACGGCTGATGATAATGGAGCGTGTTGTACTCCGCAAACATCTCCGCCGAATACGCGGGCGACTTCCCGAAAATCAGCGCCCCCGTCTTCACCGAAAACGACGGCACGCCCACCCGCGCCAGCATGAAGTGGTCCGACCTGTAATAGCTTCCCTGCTCCGGCCTCGGGTCCGGCTGAATCTCATATCGATAGCGCTGCGCCGCCTCCTGCACAATCGGCCAAACTGTAGTACGATCCGCACCCAGCGTCACAATATCCTTTGTCCGGCCCCACGGATACAGCGCGTCGTAATTGATATCCAGCGCCGTCTTCCCCAGCGGCACCAACGGATGCTGCCCGTAATATTCCGATCCCCGCAGGCCCGCTTCCTCCGCCGTCACTGAGAGGAACAACGCCGACCTGCGCGGTTTCTGCTCCAGCGCCGCCCAAGCCCGCGCAGTCTCCAGCAGAATCCCGCAACCGGTAGCATTGTCAATCGCGCCGTTATAAATCGTATCTCCATTCACCGCCAGAGCAACGCCCAGGTGATCCCAGTGCGCCGTGAAAATCACGTACTCGTCTTTCAAACGTGCATCGCTTCCTGGCACCACCGCAGCTACGTTCCTGCTCTCAATAGGACGGACCTTGGCGTTAAAATTCCCACGCATCCGGATCCCCAGCGGGATTGGCCGGAAATCCCGCGAATCGGCCACCCGCAGCATCTGCTCCACCGTCTTGCCTGCCAACGCGAACAGCTTTTGTCCCGCGTCCTCAGTTATCCAGCCCGCCAGCGCCAGCGCCGGTTCCCCTGCCTTCAGCCGCACCTGCGGATCTTCCTTGCTCCACGAATTGCGCACCACTTCCCAGCCATAGCCCGCCGTCGGCGTCGTATGGATAATCAACGCCCCTAGCGCCCCCATGCGCAACGCCTGTTCGTATTTATAAGTCCACCGCCCGTAATACGTCAGAGTCTTCCCTTTGAAAACTTCAGGGTTTCCCGGCTGCGGCTCATTCGTGAACAGCACAATAATCTTCCCGCGCACGTCCACGTCTTTGAAGTCGTTCCAATTCTCTTCCGGCGCCACGATTCCATGGCCTGCAAATACCACCTCGGCATCGAACTTCTCGTTGGTCTGCTGCCGGTGGGACG